>CALGGR010000186.1 GCA_937915755.1 uncultured Fretibacterium sp.
CAGGCTCGGGGGTCACCGCGGGCTTTTCCACGGGATCGCTGGAGATATATTTGAGAACGTAGTTCTCGGTGACGTCCTTATTGCCGTGCTTGATCACAGCGGAGGAGGGCGTGCAGATAAACTGCCCATCCTGTTCGGTGACCGTGAGCGTCACCTCGTCGATGGTGTCACCCTCAACGAGCTGACCCTGGTAAGTATAGAAGTCAGGAACAAAGCTGTCATCCTGCTGAATAGGGACATTGGCAAGGATGGTGATGATCGGGGTCCAACTGGCCTCCACGCGGCAGTCTGCAAAGGGGAGGAATTCCTCTTCGGGATCCAGGGAGAGGGTCGCGCCATTGCCGTAGCGGACCAGCCAGCCGGAGAATTGCCGGGTATCGGTGTCTTCGGGGGCCTCGGAAGCTGTAAAGGCTTTTCCGGGCGCAAGCTTGGTTTCCGTGCCAGAGGATTTGTCATCCAAGGCTTCCGTAACGGTGAGCTCTTTCTCCGGATCAACAGCGGACAGGACTACGGTAAGAGTGTAGACCTTGGGATCCTCTGTGGAAAAGGAAGAGAACAGCTTCTCGTTGAAAAGCGCCTTCTTCTCTTGATCCACGTCCTTCTCTTCGTCTTCTTCCTCCTGTTCTGCCGAGCGCTCTTCTTCCCGTTCTTTTATTTTGCGCCAGTTGGCTTCCAACTGTTCGCGCAAGGTCGGACGATTTTCGCTTGTGCCATTGACATTTCTCTTTTTGCCGTAGGCTTCGGCAAACGGTACTCCGCCATTTGCCCGTCCATACGCTTCATCTGTTGGAACTCCGCCGTATGCTGTGGCGCCGTTTTTCGCAGCAGGCCTCCGCTTCAATCTCCGAGTTGGGCAGTACGTCGCTCGACAGCGACCTGTTGCTCCGCATGGAACGCATCATCGAAGATAATTTGGCTAACAGCGAGCTGTCTGTCGATATGCTGGCACATGAACTCGGCATCAGCCGTTCCGGTCTTTTCTCCAAAATTAAGACGTTGAGCGATGTATCTCCCAACGAAATGATTCAGACCGTCAGACTCAAAAAGGCTGCCTCTATGCTTGCACAGGGCAGATACCGCATCAGCGAGGTCTGCTATATGGTAGGCTTCAGCAGTCCGTCGTATTTCTCCAAGTGTTTCCAGAAGCAGTTCGGCGTCAAGCCGGGCGAGTATCAGCAGCCGACAGAGTAATTCCGAAGTTCTACCTTTATGTTTTTTGCGGCCGATGCCATACGGACAAAAAATCTCGCAACTGCATTTTTGGGGATGCGGTTGCAAGAAAAATTTGATGTTTATGAAAAATATTTGATGGCGATTTCTAAAAATAGATTTACGTAAGGTCTCTAATTCTCAACAATTCTGAATACCAGGAGATTAAAATTCTCTCAATTCTCAAATTCCTGATTTTTAGATATTCCCTGATAAGAGTCTAAATTCAGAATTTATGTTATTCCAATTCTTTACGTAGATTTTTTATTTTGTTGATAAGTTCGTATTTTTCATAATTATTTGGAATATTGGGAGAATTAATTATCTCCATAATAATGAATAAATACGTCAGATTTTCGATGGAATACTCCTTGCTGTTCAATGGATTATAAATCCTTATATATGTCTTTGAATCACTTAACTCAATAATGTGTGGTTTGGGGTTATCAAAAAACAAAGCATAAGCACAATAGTTTCCATTTGTACTTTCCAATAATCCAATTTTTTCATAAAGATTGTAATATCTGTATTCACACTTTTTCCCATAAGCTATCATTTGCCATTTTTCAATCAATGATTGTTTTATCTTTTGTTCCAAGAAATGACAAGAATCCAAATTTATTTTTTTGGAAACTATCGGGAAGAAATCTTCTCTCTTGATAGTTCTCCAGATTGCGACAAATTCATCTGTTTCATAGTTAAACATGGCTTCTGTTTCTGGATAGTGGTATAAATGTGTTGCAAAACTCTCTATCAAAAAGATTGCGTTATCTGCGGAATCTAATGGTAGAATAGAAAAGACCGAATCAATAAATTCATCGAAATTCCATATTGTTTTATATTCATTCACCATTCTAATTGCCATATAATGGCCAGAATGACTTGAAAAAAACGGTTCTGTATAATATGCAAATGCGTAGTTTGAGCCGCGAACAACATGTTCATATAATTTCATTTGAGAAGGTACAAGATATTTTTGAGAACCGGTAAACTTGGCTTCAAAAAACGATAACGTCTCTTTCATGAAATTAGCAGGAACAGGTACTTCTGTCCAAATTCTATCAGAATTGGAGCAAACATTGTTGTATCGAGATGCAAATAATTGCCCACGAACCAACAACAATATTATTATGAACAAAATTTTCTTCATTTTTTTACTTATCAAGTTCTTTCCTTTTAATGGAATCCAATTCTTTATGAAAATTATTTTCCTCTTGTTTTGGTTTTTCCTCTACATTTCCTCCAGGATTTTTTCTAGAATTGGAATTATCATCTGTTCCATGTACAAACTCATGTAATAGTGTGCCAGTCATTACTTCATCAACTGTGACAGGAATATCCTTGCTAATACCTTTGCGTACCTGACCCAAACTCGTCCCTGCATTGATTTCCTGAATATTAGTCTCTGTCGAACCCTGATAAATTGTAATAGCCTCTGTTCCATCTTCTTTATGCGTTGTGCTGCCAAAAATCAAGGTTCCTGGTTTATCCGCATTCAACTCTATTTCATTCGAAATACATACAGAAAATGTAGTTGAACAATCTATTACTGCTTGAAATAGTTTACGACCTGTTTCCGTTTTTTTCGCAATATTCCATAGCTTGTTAGTATCTGGATTGGCATTGTTGAGTTTCCAATTTTTGGTGTCAATGGAGACAAATTCATTATTGACACCCTTTAGTTTTCTTCCATCCGGATCCACGCAATTCACCGGATCTCCACCACAATAAGAATATGGAGACAGACGATAATATTTTTCAGCCAGCGGGTCGATGCTGTTGAATCTTCCCAGCTTGGCATCCTGCTGTCGGGCGTGGAAATCGTACAAGTCCAATCCGAAAGACCTGTCCAATTCTTTACCGCTATACTTGAACTGCTGCGCGTCGGGGTTGGTGCTTATGTCGGCCATCAACTCGCCGTAGGGATAGTAGTGCGTCACCTGCTCCGTGCGGTTCGTTGCGGCATTGACTACCATGCGGTTGTTGCCCTGATAATCTTGGATATAGTAATGACAACCGTTCAGCTTTCCTTGACCATCAAACGAATAATAACCTCCATCGAACGAAAACATCGAGGGCTTGCCATTGGTGAAAATGTAGCCGTTGGTGTAGTCCTTTTGGGTACTTGTTTTGACAGTCTTTTTTGTCGCAGAGGTGTAGGTTTTATGGACGGCGCGCAACTTGCGACCATCAGGAGCATAGACATATTCGATGTCATTATTGCTGCCAGAAACCTTGACAGGATGCCCCAAAAGGTCATATTCGAAGGTCAGACCCTTGTTTTTGTCCTGTGTCAGGTTGCCATTCGCATCGTAAAGATATTCGACATCCTCATCAGCACCATTCACAAAATCGAAGTTGCTGTAATATGGATCGCCACAAGCCCAAGGATTGTAGGAAACCACTTGGTTCCCATTGTATTCGATGTAGTCGTCCTCCACCGTGTCGTATCCGTCATAGTCACCGAACGAGAGTCGTCCCTGTCGGTAGATGGACTCGATGTTGCTGTTCTTGTCGTACCAATACTGCACGCTGTAGTTTTCGTACTCACCGCCCTGATTGGAAATGAGTTCGAGAACCGAAGAGTTGTCGTTTATGTCCCAATGGCCATAGTAGCCATACTCCGCATTCCACAGTCGATTCATGCCGTCGTATTCGTAGTCGAACCGGCGCAACCTTCCGTTGGATGCGACCTTCCAAGTCATGGCCGAGATGCTGCCGTTGAAGCAAGGTTTATTCCCTTCCGTTTCACGATAGAGTTTTTGCTCGAAACCGCCTGACGACGCAATTCGTTTCAACCAGCCGTGTAGGTTGTCGTATTCGTACGTCATGTCGGCCACAGCACCGCTGCGGCTTTTGCGAACGACGCGTCCGAAGTCATCATAGGCATAGGTTCCAACTGCGTTGCTCATATTGTTATCTCCGTCAGTGAAATGAATAACGGACGAAGTGGGCAGTTTAGTGTGCGCGGCTTCAAATTTATGTGTTATAAAACCATAACAAGGATTGGACGTCAGGGCATTTGCGGATGCGTCATACAGGTAGATATCAAATGCCTCATTCTTCATGTCACCCACGAAATTGTAGCTATAGCCCGTGAGGGTCAGATGCCTGCCGATGCCGATTTCCTTTCGCATAATCATGCGGCCGTGGTCATCATAAGTGTATGTGGTCAGAATCGGTTCGCCGTTGCTCGCCCGCTGCCATGTGCCGGTAAGTTGGCCATGGCAATATTGCCTGTTGATCGGTTCAAGGTCGGTTCCGTCAACATCGTTTTGGGGAATCAATACGGAATACTTCGTGCTGTCCAAGAAACTATAATTGTCGTAGAAATTACGGATTTCGTCATACAATACAGTGTTGCCGGCCGCGATGCTCTGCTTGGTCAGGCGACCCAACCCGTCGTATTCAAATTTGCGGGTTCGACCGTAAGATAATTTCGTCAAAGGAGAATTATCATGAACGGAAAATTTCGTCATCCAACATCACTATACATACATGTTCCATTCTGCGAGAGGAAGTGCGGTTACTGTTCGTTCTATAGCGTAACAGGAAGGGAATATGTATCGTCATATATTGAAGCACTCAGCCGTGAGGCAACCCGTTATTCCAAACATGGCCGGGTCCCTTTGTCGACACTCTACATCGGCGGAGGGACTCCAACAGTCCTTAGCCTCAACGAATGGGAAAAGCTGACCGCGATAATTCATCAGAATTTCGACACGTCATCAATAATTGAGGCAACATGCGAGGCAAATCCCAACTCCCTAACCCCTGAGCTTGTCGCGTTCCTGAAGACCAATAATTTCACTCGAATAAGTCTCGGAGTGCAGAGCCTCATAGATTCGGAGCTTGAGACATTAGGACGCATTCATGATTCTGAGTTGGCAAGAAACGCAATGAGACTCGTGAAATCTTCGGGGCTGAATTTGAACTGTGATTTGATTTTCGCAGTTCCGGGACAGACTTTGAGGACTTGGGATTATTCTCTGCGTTCTGTGATAGAGTACGCGAATCACATCTCATGCTACCAGCTCACACTTGAGGAGGACGCTCCAATGTGGGCGAAGTACGGCGGCGATGACCTGAATAACGCAGGCTACAAGTTTTACAGGTACGCGCAGTATTTGTTGCCGCTACATGGTTTCACGCAGTATGAAATCTCGAATTTCGCGCCGTCGGGTTACGAGTGCAAGCACAATATGGCATACTGGGATCATTCAGATGTTATTGCGCTTGGGCCGTCTGCTGTGAGCTATGTTGACGGAGTGAGGTATTCGAATCCTCGAACGCTTGAGGAATACATGGCCGGAGTTGATGGAACGAGAGAGAAATTATCCCCGCGAGATTCGGCAATCGAGCTTGCGATACTATCACTGAGGACGAAATGGGGAGTCTCACGCGCTGACTTGCTGCCTGAAATTGAGGAGGCAATATCGAGAATGCCCGCTGATTTGTTCATGATTACCCCTCAGAGAATCGCATTAACCCCGCGGGGAATGAGGCTCGGAAATTCTGTGTGGTCTGAAATTATGCTTTACGCTGAATGTTAGGCGCGGACTCTCATGTTGTTCTCGCTTATCGCTTTCTCAATAAGACGCTGGACTTCCTCAAGAGTTACTGTTGGAGTACGCTGCTCTTTCCGAAACTCCCAGAATTTGTTGACAAACGGCATTATGAGTATCGCTCCGAGAAGAACAAGTATCCAGTAAATATACGTGTGAGTATCATCAATCCGCTTATCCACCCCGTCAATTCGCTTGTCCAAACCGTCCATACGTGCGGACAGTTTTTTGTCAACGCCGTCAATTTTTTCTGACAGCTTTTTGTCGACACCGTCAATTTTTTCTGACAGTGCATCAATCTTACCTTCAAGGCGCGTTCCGAGATTCTCAATCTCTCCGTGAAGCCTCAGAAATAGCGTCTCCATCTTAGCGTCAAAAACGTCCTGCCTTACGTAAATGCTCATATCCTCTGAGGCAGCAAACGCTCCCGCACTCATAACACACACCAGCAACACCGCGAAAAGTAATCTCCTCATATCCGTAACGCCTCCCGTTAAATTCATAATTATATTTTCTGATAATGTGGTAAAATATTCAAGTCCGGCTCAATGCGGCGGAGACCTGCGAACCGTGTCAGGTTGGGAACGAAGCAGCACTAAACGGGAAACTCTGGGTGCCATTGAATACCGGACAATTTCATTCCTTCCTCACTCATTCATTGCAATTACGTAAAGTGATAATTTTTCTATAAGTTCATGTAAGTATTATTAAGACAAAAAATAAGGTCTTATCCCTAGCAGAGATAAAACCTAAATTTTTTTGAGGGGGGTAAAACTATTTCAACGATCGAACAAGAACGAGGGTTCATCAATGTCATTATTCTTCCACGAAAGCCCTTCTTGCAGGTGTAGAGCCTTCCTTATTGACTGAGTTCGTCATTTGTTCGTTACGTCAAACATTATAACCTGAATTTTCTATGTGTCAATACGTGAAAATTTTTCGCAACGAATAAGTAACAGTTACAATAGTGCAAAACAGAAAAAATGTTAGAATATTCCCCAAATAATTGACCCCTTTGTGCTGACGTGCTTAGGGGTTGAAATTTTTTCGCGGCATGTGCAAACAAGACAATGGAAAGGAGAGAATATAAATTGTTTGCCCATTTTGTAGAATATCTGCATCAAGGTTCGCCGGCCAGCGTTGCAGTAATGACAGTAGCGTTAATGCTCATGTTCGGTTTCGCCCTCACAAGAATCACCAAACTCCTCAAACTCCCGAACGTTACCGCCTACATCATCACAGGAATACTAATCGGCCCCTATTGTCTCAACCTTGTTCCTGAAGCCATCACTGACAGCACGGTCTTCCTTCCGAATATCGCGCTGGCTTTCATAGCTTTCAGCACAGGTCAGTTCTTCCGTCTCAATGCCCTTCGCGGGAACGGAGTGAAAGTCCTCATCATCACCATACTTGAGGCTTGCGTCGCGTCAGTCTTCGTTTTCATCGCGGCGTATTGGGTTCTCGGAATGGATTTAGCGTTCTCGGCGGTCATTGCGGCTCTAGCTTCGGCGACTGCTCCGGCTTCAACGATGATGACTATCCGTCAAACAGGCGCGCACGGCGATTTCGTCAACACTCTCCTTCAGGTCGTAGCTCTTGATGATGTTGTTGGCCTCGTAGCATACAGCGTGGCTATTTCGGCGGCACTCGCGCTTTCGGCTTCGGGTTCAGGGGTTGACTTCAAGAACGTCGCTTTGCCAATTCTCATGAACTTTGCGAGCGTTATCATCGGGGCATTGATGGGAGTCTTGATGAAGATCCTCCTTACTCACCGCTCTACCGACAACAGGCTCATTGTCTCGGTGGCTATACTCTTCGGCTTCTGCGGGATATGTGAGATGCTGGGAGTTTCACCGCTTCTAGGCTGTATGCTCATGTCGACAGTCTACATCAACATCACTGACGATGACAAACTTTTCAAGCAGTTAAATTACTTCAGCCCCCCGATATTGCTGCTTTTCTTCGTGAGGTCGGGAGTATGCTTTGAGCTTGGTGCTTTGACGGGAGGAAATTCTCAGGGAGGTACGTCGTTGCTCACTCTGGGGATCGTGTACTTCATCGTGAGGATTGCGGGGAAATATGCCGGAGCTTTCGCGGGCTGTATGATCACGGGGAAAAGCAAACTCGTACGGAACTATCTCGGTCTCGCGTTAGTCCCGCAGGCAGGAGTCGCAATAGGCCTCGCGGAACTTGGCGCGCGTACTTTGGGAGGCACTGCCGGAAGTTCACTGCATACCGTCATACTTGCGTCGAGCGTTTTGTACGAGCTTATAGGCCCGGCTTGCGCGAAAATCTCGCTGGTACTCTCACATTCGTGCGACAAGGACACGAAGGACGAACCAGTTTTGTCCCCGCAGGAAGAAGACAAGCTCATCGTCAATATGTTAATCGAGAGGATACGTGAGATCCAGAGCGAGCTTCCTGAACACACTCAGCCAGTCCCGGCCGAAGCCGTAAGCAGTAATCAGCAGCACGCAATGTTAAGGCACTTCCACTTCAACAACAAAAACTACCACTAAATTGCCATGACAAAGAAAACATAAAGCTCCCCTCGAACATTACGGGGGGAGTTCTTTTGTGGTATCATACTATAAATTTCACAAACGTATTTTTCATGAAAGGATTGATTCATAATATGGAGATGTATTTGACCGCCCTGAAGGATCTGATAATGCAGTCAGGATTCTTCGGCCTCACCACAGGCAACATCATAATGCTCGTGGTGTCATTCGTCCTTCTCTACTTGGCCATCGGAAAGGGCTTTGAGCCTTTGCTCCTTGTGCCAATCGCTTTCGGCTGCCTTCTCGTGAACCTCCCGCTGTCAGGAATCTGGGATGAGTTCAACGAGACGACACACACGATCGGCTTCCTTCGTTCGCTCTACTACGGCGCGGAGTTCGAGATTTACCCGATACTGATATTCTTGGGAATCGGAGCAATGACAGACTTCGCACCCCTCATCGCTAACCCGATAACGTTCCTTCTCGGAGCGGCGGCACAGTTCGGAGTGTTCGTTGCTTTCATCGGCGCAAACTGGCTCGGCGCACTCACGAACGGACTGGTCTCCTTCAACATCAAGGAGGCGGCTTCGATCGCAATAATCGGCGGAGCTGACGGCCCTACGAGCATTTACCTCACTGTTATGTTAGGGCAGACGCAGATTCTCGGTGCGGTTGCGGTCGCGGCGTACAGCTACATGTCGCTTGTCCCGATGATTCAGCCCCCTGTAATCTACGCCATGACGAGCAAGAAGGACAGAGGCATCATTATGGGACAGCTTCGCCCGGTCTCACACCGCGAAAAGATATTGTTCCCAATCATCTGCACCGTCGTTTCGGGACTCATTCTTCCCGCGTGCGTGCCTCTGGTTGGAACATTGATGTTCGGAAACCTGCTCCGTGAGTGCGGAGTTACAGAGCGTCTCAGCAACACCGCGCAGAATGAGCTGATGAACATCGTAACGATATTCCTTGCACTTTCCGTAGGTTCAACGATGGCGGCTGAAAGATTCCTCACAGTCGGAACGCTCGCTATAATCTGCTTGGGACTTGTTGCGTTCGCGTTCAGCACGTTCGGAGGACTCGTATTCGGACAGATCATGAAGATTCTCTCCGGCGGAAAGATCAACCCGATGATCGGCGCGGCGGGAGTTTCGGCTGTTCCTATGGCGGCTCGTGTCGTTCAGCGTTGCGTACAGAAGGAATATCCGGGACACTTCCTCCTCATGCACGCAATGGGACCGAACGTCGCGGGAGTCATCGGTACGGCAGTCGCTGCGGGAGTTATGCTTACACTCCTCAAAGGCTAGGAATTTTGTTGACAGTCTGAAATTTGCGGGGGATTCTTTTCGTGAGAGTCCCCCGTTTTTGAAGGAAGGAGAGTTTTCATGAGAAGGATTTTGATTCTGCTTTGCGCGTTAGTTCTTCTGAGTTTGAATACGGCTTGCTATGCGGCAGAGAATATTGATGTCAAAATTTCCGTTCCCGAGATCGCATTTTTCGAGGACATTGTATTTGCGAGATATTTCACATGGCCGTCAGCTACTCTGAAGATGAGTATTTTTTCTCCGGCTGACGGTGAGAAGTACCCTGCTGTCATATACATTCCCGGAGGCGCATGGATCACAGCCCCAAAGACTTCGGGCTATCAGCTCTGCATGAAGCTTGTTGAGAAGAAATTTCTTGCGGCAAGCATTGAGTACCGCGTCATAGGTGCGGCGAGTTACGCTGAGATCATAGGCGATGCAAAGGCGGCTGTACGTTTCCTCCGCGCTCATGCTGACGAGTTCAACATCGACAAGGATAAAATCGCTGTCATGGGAATTTCGGCAGGGGGTTATCTCTCGGTGATGCTGGGAGTTACTGGGGAGGAAGAAAAATTCAGCTTCGGCGACAACCTTGACCAGAGCAGCAAAGTCCAAGCTGTCGTTGACTTCTTAGGGCCTACTGACCTTACGAAAATTGCTGACGACTTCTCCGATGAAAGGAAAGCACTCTACTATTCGCCGGCAAGTTTCCCGTCAATCTTCGTGAACGGCGTTGCAGTTTACAAGGGCAATAAGGGCGGAAGCGTTTTAGATACTCCCGAAACCGCAAAGGACGCTAACCCTCTAACTTACGTAAGCAAAAATGCCCCACCGTTCCTTATATTTCACGGAGATTCCGACAAGACAGTTTCACCGAGCCAGTCAAGAATCTTGCATGAGGCACTTATAGCTAACGGGGTCGACTCGACTTTCTACGTCATAAACGGCGGTGAACATTCCGGCAAATATTTCTGTCAGCCTGAAGTCTTGGAGATAATAACGGGCTTCTTGAACCGAGTATTGAGATAAATCATGACGGACAAAATAAGAAGCGTATTCGGCGATATAGCGGTCTATAAGGATTTGAGGAGGACGAATTTCTTTACGGCTCTGAGTCTTCCGGCGTTCATGAGAGACTGGATAATACAGAAATTCTCGGACGCTGAAGGAAATTACAACATTGAGGAGATTTCAGCGTTCGTTAAGGATTTTGTTCCAGGCCGCGATGAATGGGTGAGCATTAAGAACCGCATAGTCCTCGAGCGCGAGACCGTGAAATTCCTCGCAAAATTATCTGCCGACATCAACATAAAGACTCAGGATATTACGTTCAGCATTCCATCGTTCGGCCTGACTGACAAGGAAACCTATATCGACCGCCAAACATGGCAGAAATACAGCCGCCAATTATCCGCAGGGCGCGAAATCTGGGGAGTCGTTGAGCTTGGATACCGTCAGCCGGAGGGAAAGTCAGCCGGAAAAATCGAACTCGTCAGCTTCACGGACTTCTGCCCATACACCGTGAGCGCAGAATTTTACCGCGAGGCACGAAAGAATTTCAGCGTCTATGAATGGGAGGATATTCTTCTCGGAGCAATCGACTACAACGCTTCAGGTTACAGGGACGAGGAGCAGAAACTCACAATGCTTTCGAGGCTACTACCATTCATGGAGAAACGCCTGAACATAATCGAGCTTGCCCCAAAAGGAACGGGAAAGAGCTACGTTTTCGGGAACGTCAGCCGCTACGGTTGGTTGTCGAGCGGGGGAGTTATGACGCGCTCAAAGATGTTCTATGACATTCAGCGCAACAGGGAAGGTCTTATCGTAGGGAATGATTTTGTTGTACTCGACGAGGTTCAGACAATATCATTCGGGAACACTGACGAAATGCGGGCAGCTTTGAAAGGCTACCTCGAGCAGGGGAATTTCACGGTCGGGAATTACAAGGGCGTTGCAGACGCTGGAATGATACTCTGCGGGAACATAAGCATTGAGGCCATGAAGCAGGACGGTTACGCTGACATGTTCACGGAGCTTCCGAAGGTATTTCACGAGTCGGCATTGATTGAGAGGTTTCACGGCTTCCTGAGAGGCTGGAATATCCCGCGAATGAACGACGACCTCAAGATGCAGGGCTGGGGACTGAACAGCGAGTATTTCGGCTCGATACTCCACGAGCTGAGGGACGATATTGCGTACAGGGGAGTTGTTGACGATCTCGTCGTTGTCCCGAAAGGCTCTGACACACGCGACACTGAGGCTGTGAAGAGAATTTCAACTGCGTACCTGAAACTCTTATTCCCGCATGTCAGGAGACCGGAGGATATTTCGCCGCAGGATTTCAGTCGTTATTGCCTCAGAAGGGCTGTGAGGATGAGGGAGATTATTCGCTATCAGCTTGGACTGCTTGACTCGGAGTATAAGGGTAAAAGTGTGCCGGATTTCGGAGTGAGGGAGTGATATGCTCCCCCTTCCGCTACTGCTACGTAAAAAGTGTAATATTGTGCTGAGTACACTCTTTCGAGTTTTCCTCG
>CALGGR010000187.1 GCA_937915755.1 uncultured Fretibacterium sp.
CACATATAAATACTCTGTTACAGAGGTTATGTTAATTGTGAAGACAGGTTCTGAAATATATGGCCAAGTTCGCCGGACTTTTTACCGCGGATGAAATTGTGCAAGAGGCACTTGCACAAATCACATGGTATCACCACATCGCTCTAATGGACAAAGTAAAAGACCGCGAGCTTTATCTTTGGTATGCGCACAAAACCGCAGAGAACGGATGGTCTCGAAACGTCCTTGTTCATCAGATTGAGAGCGGCTTATATGCTAGACAGGTCACAGCTGAAAAGATCAACAACTTTGAGGATAGGCTCCCCTCTCCGCAGAGTGAATTGGCTATTCAGACTATGAAGGATCCGTACATTTTTGACTTCATACCCTTCAAGGAAGACATGATAGAAAGGGATATTGAGGACGCTATGGTTCGTGATGTGACTAAGCTGCTCTTGGAGCTGGGAACCGGCTTTGCCTATGTTGGACATCAGTATCATTTGGTTGTTGGCGGAGAGGACTTCTATCTTGACCTTCTCTTCTACAACCTGACACTGCGCTGTTATGTTGTCATAGAACTCAAGACCGGCGAGTTTAAGCCGGAGTATGCGGGAAAATTAAATTTCTACCTATCCGCTGTTGACAGTCAGTTGAAGAAGGAATGGGATAATCCTTCCATTGGATTACTCCTCTGCAAGAGCAAAAACAATGTGATAGCCGAATATTCCTTGCGAGATATTTCTAAGCCAATAGGGGTCAGCGAATACAGGGTAACGCAGGAGTTGCCTATCGAGTTGGAGAAACAGCTTCCTTCAGTGGAAGACCTGAAAACTCGCATAGGTATGTAGAAGTTTCACTGCTTTATTATAATATTTTCAAAAAAAGTGCATACCATGAAAGAATTGAAATATTTTACACACGTTCAGTATATCTAGTAAACATCGATCATATCAACAGAGACAGTTGAGAGCGGTGCTTAACATCGGAGTTTTAGAACGACAAGGCAAATTAATTTTTCAGTTCGTCCAAGTGTTCTTGAGCTTCTTTGTTTCCTTGAGCCGCTGCTTTCTCATACCATTCTATCGCTTTGACATAATCTTGCTCTACTCCCTCTCCATATTGGTACATGTAGCCTAGATTATTTTGCGCATCTATGTCTCCTTGAGCTGCAGCCTTTTCGTACCATTCTATCGCTTTTGTGTAATCTTGTTCTACTCCCAAGCCTTCAGCATACATACAACCTACGTGATATTGAGCGATCGAATACCCTTGAGCTGCTGCTTTTGAATACCACACCATTGCTTTTGTGTAATCCTGTATTACTCCCAAGCCCTCATCGTACATATAGCCAAGACTATCTTGCGCAGAAGCATTGCCACTCTCGGCGGCTTTTGAGTACCATTCTATAGCTTTTGCGTAGTCCTGTTCTACTCCCTCACCATCATAATACATATCGCCGAGAGTAATTTGTGCTTCAACATTGCCGGTAGCAGCAGCCTTTGAACACCATTCTATTTTTCGCAATTCTTTCAATCGTTTTTTAGCATCAGAATTTCCTTGCGTAGCGGCTTTTGAATACCATTCCCTTGCTTTCAAGTAATCTTGTTCTACCCCTCCTTCACCATATTGGTACATATATCCAATACTATTTTGCGCATCGGCGTTGCCGCTAGCGGCAGCTTTTGAGTACCATTCCATTGCTTTTGCGTAATTTCGCTTTACCCCTTCACCATATTGGTACATATATCCAAGAGCGAATTGCGCATCTGTGTTCTCGTTAGCGGCGGCTTTCTCATACCACAACATCGCCTTTATGTAGTTCTGTTTTACTCCTTCACCGTTTTGGTACATATATCCGGCATTAAATTGTGCTTCCGCATCGCCACTAGCGGCAGCTTTTTCATACCACTCTATTTTTCGTAATCTACGCAATTGTTTTTTAGCATCATCATTTCCTTGAGCAGCGGCTTTCTCATACCAATCAATCGCTTTTGCATCATCTCGTTCATCATATTGGTACATATAGCCAATATAAAATTGAGCCTCTGCATTACCATTCAATGCAGCTTTTTCGTACCAATCCATAGCTTTTGTGTAATCACATTCTACACCCTTACCATGCTCATACATATAGCCAAGGTTACACTGTGCCGAGGCGTTACCATTCTCTGCAGCTTTTGAGTACCATTCCACGGCCTTGGAATTATCTTGGTCTACTCCTAATCCCTCTTCACATAAAGCACCAATAAGATTCTGTGCACGAGCATTATTATTTCTGGCAGCCTTTTCGTACCATTCTATCGCTTTTACGTAATCCTGCTCTACTCCCTCACCATCTTGGTACATATAACCAACCTTAAATTGCGCTTCCGCAATACCATTAGCAGCGGCTTTCTTGTACCACGCCATTGCCTTTATATAATCTTGTTCGACCCCCAGTCCTTCATAATACATATAACCAAGACGATTTTGTGCAAAAGCATCGCCGTTACTAGCGGCTTTTTTATACCATTCTATCGCTTGAGTATAATTCTGAATATCGTAGTATATGTCCCCGCGATAAAATTGCGTCCTGCCTTCGTATCGCCTTTTATTCACAAGGTAAAGGCTATACCACACAAGTACTCCGATCATAGTAACGATAGCAACTGCCATCGATGTGAGCCTAATAGCTTTTCTCCTTCTTTCTCGCTCCTCGTATGACACAAATTTATCCAAATTTAGCTCCAGCATCGTAGCTACCACTCTGAGAAACGCCTCACGCTCACCAAACTTTGTCAAATCCACCCCAAGCAATTCATATTCCCTTGGAAGATTCCGAATTGCTGACGGGAAACATTCAGAAGCCTCGTCCGCTGAGTGTGGTATACCGTCAATAATTAGCGGCACAATGCGACATCTTCTGCCGATCTCAATGAAATGTGCGATCTCTGCGTTAACATGTTTAGAATTTGCGCTATTTGGCGAACAAACGACAATCAAATAATTCGAACTATCTAGGTTCTTCTGCAAAACTTCTTCTGTTGTAGCAAGATTTGATTCACCAAGAAATATTGGCTTTAAATTCTTCGGAAGTGTTGGGTATGATCTCTGCAATTTGGACGGCAGACGATAACGTTGAAGCATTGTCTTCAATCTTTTCGCAAGCTCTTGATCCTTATGGCTATAACTTATGAACGCAAAATATTCAAAACCTGTATCTTTCATAGTTAAATAAAGTCTTCTCCTCTATCATCGGCGGAATAGAAGTCCTTTAAATTCATCTTATCAGACTTTTTTTTAATTTTTTCAATCGTTCCTGAGCATTTACATCTCCTTGAACTTGAACTGTGGCTCTTTCGATCCACTCCTTTGCTTTTACATCATCCTGTTCTACTCCCTCACCGACTTGGTACATTGCGCCAATAATATATTGTGCCTCAGCCACACCATTAGCAGCAGCTTTCTCGAACCATTCCACTGCTTTGATATAATCCTGTTTAACTCCTTGACCAGCAAGGTACATAACACCAATCATACATTGCGATGAAGCATCGCCATGCGCGGCAGCTTTTTTGTAATACGCCATTGCTTTTGCATAGTCCCGTTCTACTCCTTCACCGTATTGGTACATAAAGCCAACAATGAATTGTGCTTCAGCCACGCCGTTAGCAGCAGCTTTCTTGTACCACACTATCGCTTTCATGTAATCTTGTTCGATCACCTCTCCTTCATAGTACATAGCACCAAGCACGTATTGAGCTTCAGCGTTACCATTAGCAGCAGCTTTCTCGAACCACCCCACTGCACTGACATAATCGTGATTGGTATAATACATAGAACCGCGTCTGAGCTGCGCGTCGCTCTCATATCGTTTCTTGTTCATATAATAAGCACTATACCAAATAATAGTTCCCACCATAATCACAACTGCTGCCGCTATAGATCCAAGCCTAATAACTTTTCTCTTTCTCTCCTTTTCTCCATAAAACACAAACTTATCCAAGTTAAGTTCCAGCATTGAGGCTATGACTCTGAGAAAGGCATGTCGTTCTCCGAATTTCGTCATATCTACGCCTAGCAACTGTTCTTCTCTAGGCAAATTCCGAAGTGCCGACGGGAAACACTCCGTCTCGCCTCCAGAATATGGCACTCCTTCAATGATCAACGGCACAATATGACTCTTTCGGCCAATCTCAATGAAGTGCTTAACTTCGTCATTCACGTATTCTGACTTCGCGCTATTCGGCGAGCAAATCACTATCAGATAATTCGAGTTGTCCAGATTCTTCTGCAACGATTCCTGCAAACTTCCTCCAAGGGCCACAAGGTTAGATTCATCAAAAAATATAGGCTTCAGGTTCTTCGGTAGTGCGGGGTAAGACTTCTGCAATTTTGACGGCAAATTATAGCCTTGAAGACGCTTCTTCAGCCTCTTCGCTATTTTCTGATCTTTGTGACTATAACTTATGAATGCAAAATAGTCGAACTTTTTCATTGGAATGAATTACCTGAGTACTGTCCTGTGTTCCAGCCTGTTATCGCTGATGCCTTCGGTGCAGGCATTCCATCAGCTACAAGTCTCTCATATATCTCGCGTTGCATGTGCCGTTCTCCCGCCGCAAATTTCTCTGCCCCGATCTCGTCTTCTCTTGTCAATAGTTTCATAAACTCACTCCTCCATTCCGTATTTTCCTTTGCTTCCCTAACCTTCTCGTCCAGCGTCTTGATGAACGAGTCTTCGCTCACCTTGTTCTTTCCCACAAAGTCCAAGAATCTTTTCAGTTCCGGACTAACATCGTTCAACCTTCCCTTTGTGTTCAGATACACAGTATAAGCCCCGTCACCAAGTGCAATGCTCTTGTCTTCTGTGCAGTAGTTCTGGAAGCTATACATGTGCCGCCCTTTTCCGAAAGGGTCGAATGTGCAGATGAATATCACATACGCATTCGGCAGCTCACCATAGTTCCCCGATTCCTTCAATGTATCCAAGTTCAGGCCGTCATAGCCGATCACAATATGGTACGCTCTCGGCCGCTTGCGCAAGTCATTCAGCTTCCGCTTCTGGGCTTCAACGTCAAAAATCTCCCGTGTTGTTCTCGTGAAAACGTCAAACCTTACTCCCCGAATGTTTAGTGCCAGCTTCTCTGCCTTCTGCGTCTCAATCGGCCTAATGTCGCTCACATCAAGATGTGGGAATATTCGATGGAGCATCTCCGCGCAGAGAGCAGTGTCGGACATTATCTTGCAGAACAGAAAGTCATCCGCCAACGTCAGGTTTCGCCATTTATCTTCTCTTGAGCTCAGAACATTCACCTTCCTTTTTCGTTGTATTGTTTTATTCTTTCAGAATCAGCCACAGATGTCAAACATCCATATATTGATGGAACCATTAGTCTAAAGTGCAAAAAAGCAATAATATCCCTTCATACCAACTCATATTTTTTAATCACATATTTCATGTAATTCTCTAATTCGTACTTCGCCTCATTCGGGATCTTTCTCGTCAAGAATACTTCCGGTATCTCCAAATTAGACATTTCATTCTCAGTCCTTTTCAACCTAATTTTCTTCGCCGTCATATCCACCTTCTCCACTTCATAGCCATTATCTACCCAACAACGCCTAACGCTGTCATCTCTCCACCATTTTGACGGGAGTGCTATGCTTTTAAGCATATCCTCAACTTCTGAAAAATTCAACACCACTGATGGGGTCGTGCTTTTCTTAAAAAATTCACTCAGAGCCTTATATTTATTCAGTCTCTTCAATAGGTTCATCAGCTCTATGTTTGATTCAGGCTGCACATCCGCACTCAAAAACTCTACGCTCCGTTTTACACATTTCAGATGAGCATAGGCCACACCTTTGACACGGCCTGTCCTTGTCGCAAAATGCAAGAGCGGTGTCTCCGCAAACACATCAATCGGCTCTGATGTCGATACAATCACACGTTCCTGGTCTGGTAATATCAGGCAACCGCAATAATAGCAGCGGCCTTTTTGTCTATCCCAAATTACTTTATACGGCCCGCTTATCGTTCGGATTGAGCGCGTATGTGTTCTCCAATTCAGGTAGTCCTTATGAACATACGGATTCACTTTCAGCCAAACACCCTTATGCGGAACAAAACACACGGATTCCAAACTTTTGACTTGAATCTCTCGTTTATACGGCAGAGCATAATGAAAAACTCCGCACTGATCCTTGTACCAATACTTCTCAAATATTTTCTCCCGCGTCCATTGCGGATGCTTTGTTTCACAGGCTTCAAGAAGAAGTGCTTTTAGGTAAATGTCAATTTTTCCAAACGTATTCTGGGCGTCTCCTATTTTATGATATGTGGCCCATCCTGTCAGTTTGGCGTTAAGTATCTTAATCAGACTGAGCTGTGAGCCTTTATGGTTCAATACCGTATCCTTTAAATCCTTCATGAATAGTGCTACTGCGGTTTCTGATGGGTAGGAAAACACTCGGCCGTGCTTTTTCACATAAGTTCGGGACATGAAGTCGAAGCCTTCTCTCACATTCACAACCCTTGATTTCTCTGGTGATAGTTCTAACCCTCTTGGTTCAAGGAACTCAACGAGATAGTTTCTGGCCATTTCGGCTTCTTCTCTCGTTCTCGTAAGAACTATTATGTCGTCTGCATAACGGAACACTTCTCCGGTTGAGGAGGCACTTTTTCGCCATTCGTTATAGTCCAACAATTCGTTATAGTCCCGCACTTCATCCTTGCTCATTTTCATTGAAGCCTTTCGGGTTGCGTCTAAAAACTTCTTCCCGATAAACTCTTTCAATCCGTCAAGAACCATGTTGGCTATTATCGGCGAGATATTCATTCCTATTCCGACACCATCTTCTGGCTGATATAGCCGGCCTTCGAAAATGTATCCTGCTGAAATGAACTCATGAAGAATCTTCTTGTCTAAAGGTATATTCTTTTCTATCCAGTCATGGCTAATGCTCTCATAACATTGTTTTACGTCGGCCACAAACGCCCAGTCCATCTTTTCAAACCCGCGTTCAAGGTAGAATTGTAAATCAAGGTGTGATCTCCCTCTCCTAAACGCAAACGAAGTCCTGTCTGCAAGAGCTTCTGCTATTGGGTCAAGAGCCATTGCGTAAAGCGTCTGCATCGCTCGGTCATACCAGGTGTTTATGTGAATGTGCCGAACTTTCCCGTTTTTAGACTGAACTACTATTATGCGAGATGGCTGGGCCTTATAGTCGGAATCATGCACTAAATCAATGGCTGCATTCATTTTCTCCGAAGCTGCTCTCCATTTTATGTCATCAACTCCAGGAATACTATTTGCGCTGCACACATGACGGACTGCCAACAAACGAGCATCTATTGAACTTATAATCTCTTGTTGTATATGCCGCACATCCTTACCGCCATGCAGGGCCTCAATCGCTAACCTTTTCTGCATTTTCGCCACTCGGCGTTCAACGTCTTCCCAATCGATATTATTCCATACAGCAGCATAGGATGATCTCTGTAAACGTTCTGCAAAAATATTCCTTATGATTTGAGGCGCATTAGGAAGGACTTCTTGTCTCTCACAGTCTTCGAGCTCTGCTACTGGTGAAAGGATAACAG
Organism: uncultured Fretibacterium sp.; assembly: GCA_937915755.1. Lineage (GTDB taxonomy): Bacteria > Synergistota > Synergistia > Synergistales > Aminobacteriaceae > JAFUXM01. The sequence goes on from CALGGR010000187.1 coordinate 7,565, forward strand.
TATCATCAGCTCCAGACCACAGAAAGCTGTCGGGAATATGCAAACGCATAGAAAGGGCAATCGGACAATGATCAGAACCATACGTTTCCATCATAACCGATGATGTGCGAATGGAAGGAACTAATGTCTTTGACACCAAGAAATAATCTAATCTTCTTCCCCTATTATCCTTTCTATTCTTACCAGACCACCACGTATAAACATTTTTCGTTTTCGGGTGTAAGAACCTAAATGCATCAATAAACCCCATATTCAATAGCTTTATAACGGCTTCCTGCTCTGTTGACTGATAACCGTCGTAGCTATAGTTTTTATGAGCGTCTTCCTTTGAGACCGTCACATTAAAATCTCCACAAATAATTATGCTTTTCTGCTTTTGAAGGTCTGTAATATATTCGGCAAACTGCCTATCCCAAAGCTGCCTATAATCACAACGCTTTCGATTTCTCAACGGATTCGGAAAATAACAGTTAATCAGGAAGAAATCGGGAAACTCTAGCGTTATAATTCTTCCCTCTGTGTCTATGTCATTCCACTCACATTCCGTCGTAAATTGGTATAAATCGTAAGAAACCGCTAAAGGTTTGTACCTTGTCAGACACATCGTCCCTGAGTAAGCCTGTCGATTGGAGCAGGAGGATGTATAACAGTAATAGCCTGTAATGGGAATTTTAGGCTCATGAACCTTCGTCTCCTGAAAGGCATAAATGTCGGCTGGTGTACAGTTGATAAAGTCAACTAAGCCACGGCTCAATGCGGCATTAAGTCCATTTAAATTCCAAGAGATAATCTTTAATTTAGAGTTAAGCATTCGACACTAAGCCCCCCAAAAGTCGTTTGCTTTCTACTCTTGACATGCTCATGCCAGCTCCGTAATCACAGAAGCACTTTACAGAGATAATTTGTTGCTAGCTATAAGTCTTTAGCAGATCGAACGCCTAGCACATTCTGCTATCTCTTCAGCCAAGCACTCCTCCTATTCGCTTATTTTTCCAGAATCCATGGCGAATGTCAAACGATACGCTCTAAACCCTTCTCTCAACTATATTAATCAGCAATTCAGCGCGCTTGACGTTCCAATGCTTCAGAGTGAATATATCAGAGCGAATATATTAGCAATTTAATCTAGTGAGTGATAATGGGCTGAGAATACCTTTCGTAGAATAAAGCAGTCTACGAAGCCTAAAAACCAACAGTAATGATACATGTATTGCAAGAAATTGTCAAAATTTGAGGTATTTCTATCAGTAAAACGGTCGGATAACGGTCAGAAAACGCAGGAATCTGGGACAATTTGCAGTCGAATTTTCAGTCAGGACAAAGTTTTAATCAAGACAAAGTCTCCGTCAGGTCGAAATTTCGATTAGGCAAAAATTCCGTCAGGAGGATAAACAATGGCACGAAAAGGCGAGAATATTTTCAAGAGAAAAGACGGACGATGGGA
>CALGGR010000188.1 GCA_937915755.1 uncultured Fretibacterium sp.
AAGCGCAATTCCTCTCACGACTGAAGTCGCGAGTTTCCTTGCGGGTTTCATGAAAGCCGCTTTAGGTTTCTACAGCCTTAATCAGAGTGGCGGTTATCTCCTTGACGGAGATCATGACGACATCAATTACGCTTCCTTCAACGTCTTTGAAATTGCCTCACTTCTTGAACGAGAAAAAATTGCTCTGGCTGTCCTCACTTACTTATTCTTCCAGATTCAGCGGAGATTAAAAGGTGCGCCCTCGCTCCTCGTCGTTGATGAGGCTTGGACTGCCATGCGCGATAAATTATTCTCCGAGAAAATCAGGGGCTGGCTAAAAACTTTCAGAAAGTTGAATTGCGCTGTTGTTTTGGCTACTCAATCAATAGCTGACGTTGTGAACAGTACCATTCGAGACGCTGTTTTTGAGAGTTGTCCGACAAAAATTCTTCTCGCTAATCCTGATGCTAAAGGTAGCAAAATCGGTGAGTTTTACCGGGATTTCTTACAGCTTAACGAGCGTCAAGTGAATTTAATCGCTCACATGGCTCGAAAACGTGAATATTACATCATTTCTCCTAAAGGACGCAGATTATTCAGTCTCGGCTTAGGCCCTGTTGCTTTGTCTTTCGTCGGCGCAAGCGGTTCGGAAGATTTAGCACGAGTTCGGGAACTTAAAGAAAAATACGGCAGAGAGTGGCCTGTCCAATGGCTTCGTGAGCGTGAACTTTCCGACTGGGCAGACGGTTGGCTCAAACTTGACCGCTCTGATGAATTTACTTCTTGGAGAGAGAAAAGGAGGATTCATAATAATGAAACAATCTCTAAGGCTTCGTAACTTTCTACTCATTATAATATTCATTTTCATATCCGCTCCGGCTCATGCTTGGTGGCTTTGGGTTCAGGGTATTCCTGTCATGGAACACACTCAGTTAAGCAGACTTGCCGCTGACATTAAGGAAGTTGCTGAACAGCTTACCATGCTTAAACAGCATTTAGCTATGCTTAATTCCTTAAAATCTCGCCTTTTGCAGTTAGGTAACGGGCAGATTATGGAAATTTTCACTGAAGCTCAATCTGTCCTGCAAAACGCTAAAAGCCTTACTGCTGACATTTCTAACTTCGGCTCGGCTTTCAAACAGCATTTTCCTGACGACTACGAGAGCATTATGTCCGCTGTCAATGAGGACAAACGCCTTACTGATGACTGGCTTAAAGTTGAAGAAGGTTACATGAAAGTTCTCAACATGACCGCTAAAAATTTCGATGATGAACAGCAAGTGCGTAACAAAATGATTGAGACTTTGAACGAGGCAGATTCGGATTCAGGACAGACTAAGGCCATTCAGATTATCGGAGCTATGGTTAATCATGCCTCCTTCCTTCTCGACAGAAATAATCAGGAACTAAGCGGCTTCATGGAAAGTTACATCACAAGACAGCAAGCCGAAAAACAGCGTCAGAAACTCGTTCAAAAAAATGTCGTCGAAATGGGCAAAAATGCCGCTCAAACGGAACGCTCCGGCAAAACTTTCACGCCCGGATTCAAATAAGCTGAGGTGATTTACATGTTCAAGAAGAATCTTAATCGCATACTTCTCGCATTAGTCCTCATTAGCTTTTGCTCGTCCTGTTCGGAATGCTGGATTGCTTAGGAGACTACTCAAATTACTGTCAAAATTAAGGCCGTCGCTGAGTGGCTCAATACTCTTGAAATGCAGTTAAATCAGTTGAAAATGCTCGCTCAACTTCCGCAGTCTGTCATCAATCAGATTAACGGCATGAAAGAACTTCTCTCTGAGAATTTCTCGCAAGTCAGGAATATTCTTCGGCAGGTTGAAAGTATTACTCATTTCACCGATGACATTGAAAATATGCTCAAGTCCCGACACCCTGACTGGCAGGCTGGATTAAAAATCGACGAGCTGAAAGAACGCAATCAAAAACGTGATAAACAGTTAAAGCAGACTTTCGAGGCTTACTTAAAGGCTCTTAACATTACTGCTAAAGATTTCAAGAACGATGAGAAGACTCGTGAAAAATTACTCTCCGCACTTTCTAACTCGGAGGGACAGGTTCAGGCTTTACAGGCTCTCGGTGCTTTGCTGGATCACACAAGTTCTATTATTGCCCGTAACGAGCAGACACTACAAGGCTTTATGACTACTTTTCTCGAATCCGAACGTGATGAAATTGATGAACGTGAACAGAAAGAGCAGAGCATTCTTGAGGCTTACAAGTCTCTCAAAAATTTACAAATTCCCGGTCAAACCTTCACTCCGGGATTCAAATAATGAGGACTGAATCATGAGAAAGCAAAAAATTTTTCTCGCTCTATTTTCTTTATTCATCTTGCTGAGTTATGCGTCTGCCGTTTATGCAGCAAGTCCAGGCACTAATGCTACTCTCGAATTTGTCGAAAATTTCACGTCTGGCATTGGCGACCAATTACTCGGTTACGCTCGGTCTTTATTCGTTGCGCTGGCTACTTTGTCTTTGGCTCTCGGTCTTGGCAAAATGATTTTAAGCGGTGAAAGCAATATCGGCTCGGTTGCCGCTCACGTCGCTAAATGGATTATCTATGTCGGAGTGTTCTTCTGGATTATGTCCAGTTCTGGCGTTGCTTCGTTCCTTCCGAAGTTAATCGTCAATTCTTTTATGGAAGCCGGAAGGTCTATCGCTGGTCAGGACGTTGCTCCCGATGATTTACTCGTCGCTGGAATAAGACTTTACGGCACTATGGTCGAACGTGGCTGGGACGCTGGTTGGGGTGATTTTATCGGGATTATGCTCATCGGCATTGTTATTCTCGTTGTCGTCGCTATGCTCGCAGGAACTATGGCCGTCGCCCTCATCGAAATGCACCTTGTCATTTGCGGCGGAGCTATCTTAATCGGCTTCGGCGGCTTTGAATACACTCGTGATATTGCTTTGAGTTATTTACGTTACTCAGTGTCCATCGGCGTAAAACTTCTCATGATTATGATTGTTTATGCTCTGGCCAATGCCTTGCTCATTGACTGGGAGACTAATTTTAGTGCAGCTACTGATATGGCTACTCTTATCACTACAGCCGGACAGATTTTAGGCGGTACTATCTGTATTTTTATGGCCGCTCGTATGGTCCCGTCTATGGCTCAATCCGTCGTCAGCGGTGCGGCTCTGTCTTTCGGTCATGAATTATTTACGTCCTCTGCTTCAACTCTTGCTCATGGTGCTATCGGTGAAAAGAATCCGGGCGGTGGTCGGTCAGGCGGTTTACTCGGTGCTGGTAAAACTATTGTTGAAACTCTACGCAATACTCAAACTGCCGCTTTCAGAGGAGTAGCTGATACCGTTGACGCTGCAAAAGAGGGCGGATTCGGTGGTGCTATTGAACATGTCGCTTCTAAAATTACCGTCGTTGATAAACTCGCTAACGCCGCTAAATCTGGCAACATGCTTCACTATGTATCCGCAAGTTTAGTATTCGGGTCGGATTCTGACAGAGCAACTCGTTACCTTAACAACGATACTCCTGAAATGCGTCCTGCTCCTAAATTTAACGACAATCCTAATTCTGCGGAAAGTCTTTCCGAACGTCTTAATTTTAATCATGAAAGGAGTTAAACCGTCATGTCTGACAATAATTTTCAAGATAATCCATATTTAGCCGCTCGAAAAGAATACGGCGATCGTTACGGTTCTGCGGTTAAGGACGCGGCTCGTTGGAGGCAGATTTCCATTTTTATGGTCATGCTTTGCCTCGCTTTCGGGGCTACTATGATGTGGCTCGCAAGTCAAAACAAAGTCGTTCCCTACATCGTGCAGGTCGATAAACACGGTTACGCTGTCGCTATCAAGTCCGCTCAGGAAGGCTCGATTGCTGATACGAGGGTTATCGTTGCCGCTCTCGGCGGTTTCTTCGTCAACTTCAAGACCGTCATCACTGATGTCGCCTCACAGCGTCGTATGGTCAACGATGTCTATTCTTACCTCGCTAAAAATAGTTCCGCTGAAACTACAGTATCTCAATATTACAAGGAACACAATCCCTTTGTCGCTACTCAGGACAAACGCGAGTTCACAATTCAGGTTGAAATTCGCTCTATCGTTCGGTCGGGCGGTAATGATAAATCTTGGCAGGTCTTATGGACAGAAGAAAAAGTTGATCAGGGGGCAATTATTGAACGTACCGACTGGCGTGCTATCGTCTCCGTCGCTATTTCTCCCGTCCGTGAACTTGAGGAAGTTCTCAAAAATCCACTCGGCATTTTCATTACTGAAATCAACATGGCTCAGGATATTAACATCGCCAATCCGCAATCTTAATTTAGAGGTGTCTTATCATGTACAAAAAATTTTTCGCTATTTCGTTCGCCGTTCTTATGTTAGTGAATCCGGCTTCCTCTGCTACTCCCGGTTACAACAGGGAAACGGGTGAGATTATTCTTCCGTCTGAAGTTTCGTTGTACGAAAATAATTCTCAAACTCCGCCGCAAAACGATATTGCAGATATTCAGGCCGCTGAAGCTCAATATAAAGCCTTACAGGAAGCCGCTGAAGAAACTGCAAGGATTCAGCTCTGGGAGAAAATGGACAGGGAAATTACGCTACGCCGTTACGATAAGCTCGTCTTTGAGATGAGAAAGAATTTCGATGAAGCAAGAGCCGCTACTAATCCTTTCATCGGCGAACAGGGCTATGTGATTTATCCCTACGGTGA
>CALGGR010000189.1 GCA_937915755.1 uncultured Fretibacterium sp.
CCCCGAATACCTTGCCTCCGTACACCATCTGCTCCGTCATCAGCTCTATCGTACTATTGCACCACGCTCCGCCCGATGGCCTGCCTGATGTTACTGCGTTCTGCAGGTATTCTCTATGCGTCAGGATATGCCCGCTTCCGAATGCGTTAGTGAATTGTGTCTTGGCCGTTGCTAGGTTTGTCGTATACATCTCACTTCCTACATAGCCGCCTGATGTCGTATTCGATGAGTTCATCCTCGCCGTATACAGGGAAGTATCGGGCACCACAACCACATGATGTGTCGTAAGTTCTGTATCTCCGGCATGAAGATAGTAATCAAATGCTGCTATTCTCCACGTTACGCTGTTTATTACCCAGTAATCTCCTACAAACATATCATCGAACGTTCCAGCGCGAATTGCCGCACTCTGCACCGATGTTAATGCTGTTCCGAGATTTTTTCCCCTGTACAGGTTATTATGAAGTCCTGCTCCACTGCTTTCTTTCAGTACCTTCGTGAACCCAAATATTTCATTTATTGCTGCTACAAGGCTTGCCTTCGTTGCTGTATCTAAACTGCTGATAGCTCCAAGATTCGTTAATAGTTCATTTATCGCAGTTACTGCATCTGCCTTCGAGCCAGTATTCAGATTGGCAAGCGTTCCTACCTTCGTTGAGGCCGCGTCCGCAGAACCCTTCACCTCATTTATTGCCGCTATCAGGCTCGTTTTGTCTGCTGTTGTCAGGCTGGCCAAGTTTCCCTGTAGATTGCTAAGATAGCCGCTCTGCCTCTGTAATTCTTCAAGAATTTCCTGACCTGTGTCATCTGTCAGTAATTTATTCATTTTCGTCCTCCTCTTCTTCCTCGTCTCTCTGAGCTATATCTCCGTCATCATCTATACACAATCCGGAAGCCTCGTAGAAATTCAGCGCATCATTCATTGCCTCTACTATCTCTTCTAGGGCGGCTACTACTGCTTCATTGAACTCTATCAGCTTTGCGTTCGTGAATGTTTTTGACCTCTGGAGACACTGCTTCAGGTCTGTTTGCAGTGTTATTTGTTTCATTGCTTTATCCTCCGCTGGATAAATTAAGGGGCGAGCCTAAGAGACCCGCCCGTAACTAGTAGCGAAATTAATCGCCGTCTCCTTCTTCTTCAGGTTCTCCGTAAACCTCGTTCAGCATTGCGGTAACATCTGCTGCACTCGCTACACTGATACCGCTGTCCTTCAAGTTCCCGTTCGTGTCGAGAAGGGCTATTTTCCCGTTCAGGCTGTAGTTACTGTTGAAGCTCGCATATGCCGCTGCCTCTTCAGGGTCATTCTCGTCATACGGGTTCTGTGCTATGGCTGCTGTAGCACGGTCAACCTTGTCCGCCTTGCCGCTGATGTTCACGTGCAATCCGTCATTCTCTACCGTGATTGCGTTGTTTGCAGCTGATGATACTTTGAACGTGATTGTGTACCCGTTAATTTCCAGTACCTTTGCACTGTCTCCGCTCGCCACTGTGTAGGTGTCAACCAGCGTAGACATGTCGAGGAATGAATACGTGTACGTATCACTGACTGTGCCGCTTGTCCTGTCGGTCGTGTTCTTTATCGCGAATACAAGTACTGGTTTGCCGTTAAGACTGGGGTTGGTTGCGCCAGGATAAGTTGTCGCATTGAACTCGAAGTTCGGTACAAATGTGGTTCTGGTCTGGTCAAGGAACAGTTCAGACGGAAAATCTATCGTGAAATCTGCTGTCCCTGTATGCGCGGCATCTTTCCAGAAACTGACCGTGTTTCCTGATACACTGATGTACTTGATTGCATCATCGGCTACTGATGATACGGCTGCAATTTCTGCTGCTGTGCGCTGTGTGAGTGTTTTCAACTCACTTAACTTTACAAATGAATTAACTTCATATGGCATAGTGAATTTACCTCCATAAAAAATTTATCTTAAAGCGAATGTTCCCGCGTTAAGACCCTGAATTACTCGTGAAGACTTCATCAAGCATTTCGTTCATGTCAGACGCGGAAGCTGCAACTTTCTCCAAACTCTCCTGTATTACTTCCTTGTCGACATCCGCGCTGATTGTCCCGTCATCGGTAACGTTAATATTGCTGCCAATCTTCACACCGCCCAGTCTCGTTGCTGTGGCTATAGGCAGGTTCGTTGTAATGCTCCGTTCTGCCTCTGTTTCTATATCAATCCCTAAATCAAGAGATATGAGGCTGTTGATTATCTTCTTGAACTCATTGAATAAAGCAAGATAATTAGCTTCGCGTTCATTCCATGCAGTTATTACCTTTTCAATGTTCTCCGCAATTTCTGCCTGCAAGACTTCTCCGGCACGCTGAATTATTGCGTAATCCTTGCCTCCCGCATTAGAGCCTTCATATTCATTGACAAGTACCAAGTTAGTGCTCGCAGTAACCTCATCTATTTCGTAGACTTGGTTATCAATGACGAAAATATCGCCTTCCTTAATTCCGCCAATCAGCCAGTCCGTATCTGTTCCCACAACTTCTTTACTGCCGTTACGGACAGCGACCGAGCCGGATTTATACCAATCCAAAGCCATGATTAAACCTCCTAACCCTCCCAATGTTTCTGGCCAAAGTGTTCAAGTGAATTGATAATGCTTGCCCTTGCCAGACTATTTATTTGACGCTGTAAGTAATCTTCGCGTTCCCTTAAGTGTTTAAGAATTTTGTCCGCCCTTTCATCTAACTGCTTGTGTGTAACAGCGAGCGGGTTATCTGAGAAAATAGCAGTAACGTTTTGAGCCTGGTCAACAATGACGGTGAGGTCAAATCTGTAGTAAACAGCGTCCGGGCCATCCTGTCCTGGCATGTAGTCCGCTGTGTCTCCCGCATTGCAGTAGCCGTATAAAAGCTCATCGCCAGTGTCCGGGTCTTCAGCGAAGAGGCCGATTTCCCGCAGAAAGAAACCTGTAGTCAGTTCCTTATTGCTAAGGACGACAGTAATTTTTGCCGTTCCTATGTGTGGCGGAATTGACATCTCCTCAATCTCCATCTCACGGTGCGGAGTAACTATATCCGTCATTTCCCGAACGTCTTGACCTTCAGGCAGATACCCATCGCCCGCCCATGCCTTTGTGAACTTCAAAGTTTTGCCAAGCAGAGCCTTAGCGAGAATATTGCGTCCCGCGTTAGTCAGTTCCATGCCGCTGAACTGAGCCATGATAATCACCTCCTTATGCGGCCATCTTTATCTGTATGTGTATTCCGCAAGATAAAGCACAGCCCGTTGATATTTGGTTATGTGTACTGTTTTGGTCTGATTGTTTGATATTGACTTCATGAATGTGCTTCTGACATATTGCCGTCCCTGTACAGACTTTGAGACCAGCATTGCCGTTATTTGCCTGTTCTATGCTTACAGCGTGATGACTGCCCTGAATTATGCCAGCACCAGCACTAATTACAGCGTCTACCTTTCCGTCAGTTGCCTGCTGTATCTGTACGTCATGGCGGATATTCTGGAACGTTCCAGTCCCAATAGCTATATCAAGGCTTGAGTTCCCTGAAGTATGCTGCTGAATATCTACCTCATGATTTGCCCCTTGAATAACATTTGCACCGGCGTAAATATCAGAATTGCCTTCGGCCTCCGTAGCCTGCTGTATCTTTACGTTATGGCGGATATTTTGGAACGTTCCAGTGCCAATAATTACATTAATGTTTGAGCTTCCTGAAGTATGTTGTTGAAAATCTACCTCATGATTTACCCCTTGAATAACATTTGCACCGGCGTAAACAGCAGAAATATTTTCGGCCTCCGTAGCTTGTACATGTTTAATTTCGTGTGTCCATGTGTGAAAAGTTCCAGTACCTATGGACATATTAAATTTTGTATTACTCGAAGTGTGCTGTATAAAATCTATTGCATGTTGCGTGCCCTGAAAAGTCCCCGTGCCAATTTCAAATTTAAAATCTGTATTTCTTTTTAGTATTATGCTTAGGTTGCGCAGTTCAGAATGAAACGGTTTAGCTTTTACGAGCCAAATATTCATACTGCGTATTAACTCATCATGCCACTGCGACCAAGTTAAATAGTGTTTGTTGTTATAAATTAAATCTAAATCAAAATAATGAGTCCTAATATTATGCCAAACACCTAAATCATCTTTAAAAGGTTGTCCATCAGGTTTATTTTCAATTAAATTATTATTAATACTAATCATTAATTCATTCAAATCATTAATAAAAACATTTTGAGGCAGGTCTCCAACTATGGAAAACTCGCTTTTAATATGAACCTCTTCACCTTTCAACAACTTGGAGGATACTGATTTAATGTTTTCTGGGTTTAAAATCTTCAATCCCTGGCTTTTTGCCCAGGTGTCGATTGCAAAAACATTGTTTATATCAGTGGCAGTGCTTATTACGGGTATTGCATCCAATATATTAGCTATTTTATTAGCCAATTCATTGGCTCCTCCAATATGCCCTGATAAAACGGGTATGGAAAACTGACCTCTTTCATCCACAACAACAACTGCAGGATCATTGGTTTTGGTTTTTACAAATGGAGCAATTGCCCTAACAGCTATTCCCATAGCACCTACAAATACAAGGGCGTCACTTGATGAAAAATGTTCTTCCGTCCAATCAGACAAAGCCCCACTTTTACATCTGTTGATATCCAAATCACCCTCAAGAGAATTTGACAAAATCCAAGCTGAGGCGGATTCAGTTTTCGGAGCATATGACAGAGCCACGCCGGATAAGCTTGATATGTCGGCGGTTGAGCTGCTAAAGAGCGGCATTTTAAGAGCAGACGAATTTAAAACGCTTGCAGACACATTCAAAGATAACTGTACCATGCTCAGGCTTATAGGCAAATACGCGCATGAGCAAGGCGAGGCGGCAAACGATAAGGAGCTTATTCGATACGGAAAAGAGCTTGAAGCTTATCATTTCCCATATCGTGAACCGATAGAAAAGCTTATTGACAAAAGCAAGCGGAATATACGCCTTGAAAGTCCAAATCCGGGGCTTAATATAAGGCAAGGGGCGGAAATCAGGGATAAGCTCTATTATGATAAGGACTTTGAGGAGCTTATGGAGCAGTCAAAAGATACATACATCACGATTACAACAACTTTCGGGGGCAAGAATGAAAAGTGATATTTTAAAACGGCTTGACAGACTGGACGCTGCTCTTGATAAGCAGATACCGCCTCTTGAAATCGAATATACAGACGGTGAGAGGGTAAAGGCAGAATGGACGGATGTAATGTTTTCGGCACTGGGCGGGGAATATGACCGCCGCCCGGTAAAGGCTATTTATTATTCGCGTAAACTTATCGGTGTTATTGACCTCATAAGGGTATTTATTACGAATGACACAAATTCAGACGGTGCGCCGCTGTTGGTTGAGGTAAAGGAATAATGAGCAAGTAATATTGAATAGGCGGTTGAGGAAAATATCCTTGACCGCTTTTTTTGTGAATATTGCATATTTACAGAAAAATTTAAAGATGTTATAATATCCGTACAGGTGAAAGAGTAATCTTTGTGACCTTGATATTTGGAGCGGCGGCGGCTGTTCCGACACCTACCGAAAAGGGGGTGTTGATTATCAAATGGCTCTGATGAATACAGTGCTTGAAATAGTTATGCTATTGATAATACTTAAAATCATACAGGAGATAAATAGAAAATAAGCCGCCCCATCTCGCAAATAGGGCGGCG
>CALGGR010000190.1 GCA_937915755.1 uncultured Fretibacterium sp.
TCAGTGCTTGGGAACAAGTTATAGATGCTGTTTGAGGCTATTGAGATTTCGCCGACCACAATTTTGGTTCTATGAGGCGCAACAAGATAGCTTCATCAATGTTATAGATTCTTCCTGACGCACTCATAGCAACAATCTTCAGTTCTGTTTTGACAGCTGAAATTTTCTCACGGGTCTTCTTGATCTCCTGAAAGTCATGGACGGTATAGATCGTAGGCCGCCAATCAGTGCTTGGGAACAAGTTATAGATGCTGTTTGAGGCTATTGAGATTTCGCCGAACGCTTTCAACTTCTCTAGGTCTTTGATTGTGAGACTAGGCCCGTTCCCAATTATGAAACACCGCTGACCGTCGTAAAAGTTCTTGTATTTCTGTATAGCAACCTTTCCGCTCTTGAAACGGTTCACATTCAAGATGCGCTTAACTCCCTTTTCAATCGCTCTGCTGAAGCCTCTGATGATGGGGTAGAGGCGGCTTGCTCGGTATTTCTCTTTAAGTTCGTACATTTGTGATATTCAATTCCTATTTCACACGAGACCTAACATCTTTTCAGCTTCATCAGCCGAAACAAACTCGCGGCAGTCTTTATCCTGCTCAATTTCTTTTAACATCTGCAAATCAAATTCGTCTGGTTCTGCTTCTGGTATGCTGTCCCAGTCAGCCGCATGAGTGAACTCATTCATGATAAACTCCCACAGCTTGAAGGCAGATGAATTGTCCATAACAGTAACCGCCCCAAAAATTCTTTCCTTGATCGCGTTCAATTAGTTCTTACCTCTCTTGTAGACATCACCACGATTACCGATTTTGTTAATGAAAACAACATGGCCGTCATGGTCAAAAATCACTCTGTAACTGCCAACTCGTAACCTGTAGCCATCTCTGCCCTGAAGTTTAACGATGTCGCCCTCTGGGATTTGCTTTATTGCTTGAACGATAAGTTGACGACTCCGCAAGGGCTGTTTATTCAGGAATTTGATTGCTTACTTTGAATACTGAATTTCATTAAACATTGCAGACTTTTGCTCCATTATACATTTGCGGTATAGTCATTATCTGCTAGAATTTTTGAACATTATACAATATTTTTGGAGTGTCGTTTATCTTGAAAATTCTTCACATTGTCCCTGAATTTGAGGAAGGCGGCGTTGAACGTTACGTACTCGAACTATGCCATGAACAGATCGCTGCCGGCCATGATATTACGCTTGCAACTGCCGGAGGAAAGCTCGAAAATTTCCTGCCCAAAGACGTAAGAGTCCTTCACCTTCCTGTACAACGAAAGAATCTTTTCACCGGGCTTTACTGCACGAAACGCCTCGCATCTTCTGGAAAATGGGACATAATACACGCGCATTCACGAGTCCCGGCGTTTATAGCATGGGCATTATCATCGCTCACAAAAACGCACTGGCTCATGACAGCACACGCGCCTTACTCACTGAACTTGGGGATATGGCCACTGAAACGGGCGCACGGTGTAATATGCGTCTCCGAGTCTGTCCGCAAACACCTTCAGGATTACCTTCCCCCTCTGAATGTAACCATCCCCAATGGAATATGGAAGCCGTCAGCAAAATGGGAGGGCAAATATTTCCCGGACAACAGAAAATTTCTCTACATCGGCTACCTCGCTAAAAGGAAGGGACTTGACGTCGCTTTGAAGGCTCTGGGGCTTCTGAAAAATTACGAATGGACGCTTGACATACTCGGCGACGGATCTCAGAGGCCGGAACTTGAAGCACTGGTGAACGAGCTGGGTATATCCGAGCGCGTGAAGTTCTACGGTTTCCGTGATGATGCTGAATTTTTCATGAGCAGGGCTGCGTGTCTTCTCTTCCCGTCATATCAGGAGGGACTTCCTTTGACGGTGAACGAGGCTCTTGCTGTCGGAATTCCTGTAATCGCGTCTGACATTGAACCTTTGAGGCCGCTTTCGTCAGGAGCATTAGTTCCGCCCGGAGATGTTGAGGCTTGGACTGAGGCAATAAGGCGTGTCATTAACGGGGGAAGTGCAAGCCCTTTATCGTCCGAGAGTCTGACAACGTTTGCTGAGACTGCGGAGAGGACTGAAGAATTTTACGGGAGGGTGCTGAGGGGTGAAGGTACTTCATTACGTTGATGCTGAAAGTATATCGTGGTCATTGCCGTACATCGAACACATAAAGTCTCTGGAGAAGTTCGGGATTGAGCAGGCTCTATTGTGCAGACCGGGCGGTGATATTGAGCGCGGTGCAAGAGAGAACGGTATACCTGTCTTCACTTGGAAGCCTCTGATGTCAGGAATGCCGTTATTGTCTCCAGGTTTTGTGAAGCTCATTCGTGAAATAGGACCTGACATAATCCACACGAGACTTTCATCAGCAGCGGGGATTGCCGGATTCTGGAGGAAGCATCACGGTGTTCCAGTAGTATCGACATTCGACAAGCCGGCAAAGGCAAAATATTACACACGTTCTTCACGCTGTATATCGTGCGCTGAATGGCTGAAGGATTACATGGTGAACACTCAGGGAATGGATCCGGCCATGATTGACGTTGTTCATAATCCTGTCAATGCCGCAAGATTTTCGAGGGACATGGCCGTACGCAATGACTTCAGGAAATCCCTGGGACTTTCCGAAAGCGACATACTTTTCTCAGGAATGGGGATATACATAAAGAGCAAGGGCTTTGACATTCTCATCAAGGCGTTCGCTCAGGTATGCCGTGAATATGACGGTCAAGAAACTCTAAGGCTCGCACTCATAGGGGCTGAGGGCGAGAAGGGTATGCGTGAAAGTTACAAAAGGCTTGCGGATGAGCTTGGTGTGAGCGTGATAATGCCGGATTCTTTCGTTCACGATGTCAGGGCATGGCTTTGGGCAAGCGACATATTCGTGATGCCTTCACGGGAAGAAGGTTTCAGCATTGCGCTTCTTGAGGGACTTTCATCGGGGCTTCCTGCTGTGGTGTCTGACATTGAGCCTTTCACCGAGATCATAAGAACCGAGAGGAACAACGGCCTGATCGCAAAGAAAGATGACCCTGAGAGTTTCGCCCTTGCAATGCTGAAGATACTCAGAGCCGGAAGAGAAGGGCGAGCATGTATCTCAGCCAATTCTCTTGCCGTGATGAAGTATTTCTCGCCAGAAAATGCTGCAGAGAAAACCATTGCCGTATACGAGCGTGTCCTCTAGCTGTGATGAAGTATCCAGTCCGCCGCGCGCTTGGCCTCGTTGAAATCCTGACCGTGCTTCTGCTCGTATGCCTCGAAGAATTTAGGGAAGTAGAAATCCGTCCCGAAGTCCTCAATCAGTCCCCTCTGCGCAAACTCCGCGAACATGTCATCGAACCTTCTTGCTCCGTAGCCCAGCATGTGCTTGATTTGCCCGGTCGTTCTGGGGAGACGTATCAGTCCAACTTTGAAGCCCGCTGTTACTGCCTCAGAGACCATTGATACGGAGTCCTCAGTAACAAGAACATGCGTCGCAGCTCCGAGTATCGCAGTGATCGAGTTCTGGTTAGGTGTCCGCGAGTACAGGAACATATATTCGAGGTTGGGATTCCCCGCAAATATTTCCTCGACAGTTTCCTCAACACCCTCGCCAGTCCTTCGTGATGTCGTGATGAGGAACTTTGCATCGCGTATATCCCTTAACTGAGTGAGAATATCCTTAGCCCAGCGCGAATTTATACGGTAATTTGCATCGCTTCCGCCGATAAGTATTGCTACGACCTTGTGGCCTTCGAGGTCTTTCCCCGCGAAATAATGCGAGGCTATATCCTTCAATGATGGCGCGTAAATGTGATTGGGTGCGCCGAGTGTCGTGATTACGTTTCCGGTTTTGAGGTCGGGTTTGTCGTGCTTTGGGACTATCGCATAGTTGAAGGATTTTGTTCCGAGTACTGACGGTGTCATAAGGACGGCGCATTTGTTGTGCGTTGCTTTTGCGAGGGCAAGGCAGAACGGCGCGGCTTTGCTTCCTGCTGAAATGAATAGCGTCGTGCCCTCCTCGTACCTGTTGTAGCGTACCCCGAAAGACTTCAGCCATTCACGCGAGAATGAGCCTCCGTGAACTTCGAGTCCGCGAACAAAAAGTTTCAGCTTCAAAACGCGGTCGAATATCGACATTTGGGGTATTGTTACTGTTGACGGATCTAACGCTGTTCCCGAAAGCCTCTCCATCCATTCAGCGACTCCTAATGACTGGTGATAATGCCCTCTTATACCGTCGCTGATTATTACCGTCCTTCTAAACTTTGGCATTTATTAAAACATTGTGCCGGATACCCTTAGCTCTAGCTATGGGAAGGGGACACAACTTCTCTCCTTTCTGCTAAAAATGTTTTCCTTTTTCCTATCAGCTTCAGCTTTTTATAGCTTATACCAGCAGATATTTTCTTACCGTCTAATCCTTTGACATAAAAACTGCCGCTTGCCCTTCTGCCAAAGATAAAGCCTGTTTCTCCCTTGCATATAACTTTGTCAAACAGCCTGAACCCTAAAAGCATATAAGGGCTTTGGTTGTGTTTCCTTATGCCTCCTTTAATGAAATTTGCTGCATGGATTTGACGGTTATGTTTTCGTACCTGCTTTTGATACCAATAGTATATCAGTCTTTCTGCTTCAATATTCCCTGCTATGCAATATGCGTCAACATAATGCTCTTTCGGCATTCCAAATTTTATACGGCAATTTTTTGTCAAATAACCATATGTATTCCTAACATCGGGATAAATTCCTTTCAGTTTGTCCAGCAAAGCCCAGCGCATTATTCCCATAAAACTAGCTTCTCTGAAACTCTGCCCACGTTTTTGCTTAAGTTTGAATTTCCCTGCATGATATGCCTTATGACACGTTTCGCAAAGTGTTATAAGGTTATTCGGAGCATCTCCGCCAGTCTTACGTGTCTCTATGTGATGAACACTAAGAACTTTATCTCCGCTCTTCCCATGAAAGCGTTGGCAAATATGTCCGTCCCTGAACAATACATACTCACGAACATTCCAGAAATTTAATTGCTCGCCTTTTTGATATTCAATACCCGCTATTTCAGGATTGTTTATCTTCTGAATATCGAAAGAGGCTGTCTCCACAATAATTGTCGCAACAGGTAATATATAGCAGACTTTCTCTATAACAGATATATGGGCATTTATCCTGTTTTGCACGGACGGAGCTAACCAGCCTTCAGACTTTTTGCGGTTGTCAAACCTAGGTTGGCGATAACGGGTTTTGTGATTGCGTCTGCCACGACGTAATTCTCTCCGTGTGGAAAGCAAGTCAACCATGTCTGTCCTTAATTCTACATCTGCTGAATATAATTCCTTTTGCTTGGTGCTGGCTGAAACTCCGATATGTTTTGCACCTGCGTCAACTCCAAGCGTTACAGGCTGCTTATATCCGCTTGAGCCGTGTAGAAGCTGGATAGTGAACGGTTCTCTGCGTATTACTTTGGCTTTGCGCTCTTTGAGCAAAATTCTTGCCTTTACTGATTTGCACGGCATTAGCGGTTTCCCGTCTTTGTTCAATACATACACTAACATGAAGTGCATTCTCCTTTTTCAAGGGTTGTAATCCTTCGCCAATGTTATCCTGCGGTTTTTAGTAGCCGCACTGTCCTTACCTCTCGGAACTGTTTAACCACTGCCCTTAGAGCTGCAAGTTAGGATTTACGCTCGCAGGTAACTATATATTCGCAGGTAACGTAGTCAGTTAAGACTTAGGCTAGTCAATAAAGGCTTTTACATGCCTACAGCTTCTGCCGTGAGGTTCTTGACTCTCTCCAAATCTTCCGGTGTGTCTACTCCTATGCTTTGCCCCTTGCTCCCCGTAATGCCGACCTTTATCCTGTAACCATGCTCCAATATTCTCAACTGTTCCAACGACTCGGCCATGCTCAGGGGAGTATCACTTAGGCTGACGTACTTTCTCAGAAATTCCGCGCTGTAACCGTATATCCCTATGTGCTGATATATGGGGAGGCTCGACTCGTTGCGCTTGTATGGTATCAATGAGCGTGAGAAGTAGAGCGCGTAACCCTCAAGAGTCATTACGACTTTCACGGCGTTGGGGTCAGCGAAATTTTCAGACATCTCGCGGCATAGTGTAGCACAATAATTCTCACGTAAAAGCCCCGCGACCTCATCAATCATAACAGGGTCAAGCAAAGGTTCATCGCCCTGAATGTTTATCACAGCGTCAAATTTTTCTCCCCCGCCGTAAATCCTGAGTGCTTCCTCGCATCTTGCCGTGCCGTTTGGAAGATTGCCATCAGTCATTACAGCTTGGTAGCCTGAGTTTTTCACACAATCATATATCCTAGTGTCATCAGTCGCAACAACGAGACCTCTAAGAGATGTTGACATTATGGCACGTTCATAGACGCGGAGAATCATAGGCTTTCCGAGAATGTCAGCGAGAGGCTTTCCAGGAAACCTTGACGACGAATAGCGCGCCGGAATTATTCCTAGTATCTTCATGCTATACCAGCTTTCAAAAGTTCGTGGATATGGATTATTCCTGTCGGGCAGCCTTCTTCAACTGCAATGAGTACGCTGATTTCGTTGCTCTCCATTTTCCGTACAGCCTCAGCTGCAAGTGAGTCGGGGTTAATTGTCTTGGGATTGCGTGTCATCGCGTCCTCGATTCTCGTCGTGAATGCGTCATTACCCGAACGTTCCATGAGACGACGCAGATCACCGTCCGTTAAAATCCCAGTTAGTCTTCCTTCATCATCGACAACGCACGTAGCCCCGTAGCCCTTCCCTGTAATCACGAAGAGTGCCTCCTTCACGGTAACACCCTCGCGTACAACAGGGAGGCTCTCACCTTTCCCCATTAAGTCGCGTACACGTGTCAGCAATTTTCGTCCGAGACTTCCGCCCGGGTGGAACAGCGCGAAATCCTCACGCCTAAGTCCACGAAGTATCGTAACCATTACGGCAATAGCATCACCGAGTACAAGCTCAAGGGTGGTGCTGCTCATCGGGGCAAGGTGCAAGGGGTCTCCCTCGTCGTCAACGTGAGCGTTGATCACGATGTCGGCATTCTCAGCGAGAGGCGATGACATTGAACCTGTGATGGCAATCATCTTTGCGCCTGTCCTCCTGAAGTGCGGAAGCAACGCAACGATCTCAGACGATGCACCGCTGTTGCTGATGAACAGCCCTATATCCTCGCGGCGTACCATTCCCAAATCACCATGTGAGGCTTCTGCTGCATGAAGGAAGAAAGATGGAGTTCCGAGAGAGGCAAGTGTTGCGGAAATCTTGCGCCCGACATGGCCGGACTTCCCCAATCCCACGACGACGACCCGCCCTTGACACGCATAAATCTCGCGGGCAGCTTTGACGGTTTCAAGGCTTATGTTTTCGGCTGATCTGAGAATTTCGCCGGCCTCTTTGAGCATTAGTTCCTTTGCTGATCTCAATAACTCCTCGTCAGTGTGAAGAAGCATCAAAGTATTTCCTCGTTGAGAATCACGGCCTTATACAGGGCTTTCACGGCGGCCTCGTAATCGTAGTCGTAAACGCCTAGTATCATGTTCAGCTTGTCAGAACCCTGATCTATCATTTGGACTTTGATTTCAGCCATCGACAGAGCATTGAGTATCTTGCTGAATATTCCCTTGACCGTCCCCATTCCTTCACCTATTACGGCGATCAGCGAGAGACCTCTCTCAACTGTTATCGAATCGGGATTTATTTCGTGCTGTATCTCAGCTATAACTTGCCCGCGCGTAAGCTCGAATCTCGGTGTCTTCAGGACTACGGACATTTGATGTATTCCTGAGAGATAATGCTGGCAGGCTATGTGATGTTTAGCGAACAACCCGAAAAGTTTTTCACCGAAGTCGTAAATCTTGTTCATTCCGTACTTCTGGATATGGATAACGTTGAAGTTCCTTCGTCCGGCTATACAGGACACAACGTCGCGCATTGCATTTGGCGGAAGTTTCGGGCTTATCATCATGGCCTCGTCATTTGAGACATGTATACCTGAAATCATCATAGGTATGCCCGCATCCCGAAGCATGAAGACAACATCGTCCGTAGCCAGATCCATACCCATATAGTTCAGCTCAAGGGCCTCATTGTACGTTATGTTCTGTATGAGTTCAGCGTCAGGGATTACAGATGGGTCAGCACTGAATATCTTTGCGTCCTCGCTCCATTTCTCGAAAATATCAGCCTTCACTGAACACGCTACCATTGCTCCGGCAGTATCACAGTCCCCGCGCCGGAATGTCTTTATCTTCCCGTCAGGAAGTGAACCGTAGAAGCTCGGTATTACGGCACGCTCGTAATCCTTGAGAATTTCGCCCGCAATCTTGAATGTCTTTTCCCTGTCGGGTTTTCCGTCCTTGTCGAAAAATAATATTTTCTGTGCGTCAACGAATGGCCAGTTCAAGAATTTCGCGAAGATTTTTGCCATGATATACTCTCCGCGGCTTCCAATGTAGTCCAAATTCATGCCGAACTCGAAACTTTTTCGCAGAGCAGACATTTCTGCACCGACATCGAAATCAATACCAAGACCGCTGACAATCTCGCTGTAACGTTCTGAGATTTTCGCGAGCATTCCGTCGCAGTTCTCGTGATTGCTGAAACCTGAATGGCACATGTAGAGCAAATCAGTGATACCAAGCTCGTTAAGGGAAGGGCCCGGAGCTGACACTACAACATAGCGTCTGTCAGGGTTAGACCGTATAATCTCGGCGGATTTCTTGACTTCGTTTGAATTTAAGGCTGCGTTTCCGCCGAACCTTGAGACTATCAGGTTACTCACTATACATCACCAGCTTTCTTTACTTTAATTGTGTAAGAAGACAGCTATTCTAATTCACTAATTCATCAGAGAAGCTCTTACGAACATTATGTATCGCGAGAACTTCGTCAAGGAATCTCCCCATCTGTTCAAGAGGAATCATGTTAGGCCCATCGCTGAGAGCCTCTTTAGGGTTAGGGTGAGTCTCAGCGAAAATTGCGTCAATCCCAACTCCAGCGGCAGCCCTCGCCAACGGGAAAGCGAGCCTGTAATCCCCGCCGCTTGCGCCCCCAAGTCCGCCAGGCCTCTGGACACTGTGAGTAGCGTCAAATACGACCGGATACCCCATCTCACGCATCGTAACGAGTCCGGTCATGTCGACAACAAGCCTGTGATAGCCCATCATAGTGCCGCGCTCGCAGAACATGATGTTGTCGTTTCCGGCTTCACGGCATTTTGCGGCGACGTAGGTCATATCTTCGGGCGCGAGAAACTGGGCTTTCTTGATGTTGATGATGCGCCCTGTTTTTGCGGCAGCAACGAGGAGGTCAGTCTGTCGGCAAAGGAACGCAGGAATCTGTATGATGTCGACAACTTCACCTGCCGGTGCTGCCTGAAAGCTCTCGTGAATGTCCGTGAGAACAGGAACTCCGGTCATGCTCTTAATCTCGGCGAGCTGTTCAAGACCCTTTTCGAGACCCGGCCCTCTCCATGCGTGAACCGATGTCCTGTTAGCTTTGTCGAATGAAGCCTTGAAGATGTATAACAATCCGCGTTCATCACAGAGTCGTTTCATGGATTTTGCGACTCTTAGGCCAAGCTCTGGGGATTCGAGGGAACAGGGCCCCGCAATTACAGCGAGGCTCCCATCACCGATAAACTTGTGGTTAATGTAGTAACGTTTTACGCCCAATTTTATGCTTTCCCGTCTGAACCGAAGAGCCTGATTTTCTCCCTGACAGTCTCCTTGATTGCCTCAAATCCGGGTGCGAGGAGTTTGCGGGGATCATAGCCTTTGCCCTGATTGTCTTTGCCTTCCTCGATGTACTTGCGTGTTGCGGCGGCAAATGAGAGCTGGCACTCAGTGTTTACGTTGACCTTTGAAACGCCGAGTGTGATCGCTTTCTTGACCATCTCATCGGGGATTCCTGAGCCTCCGTGAAGGACGAGTGGCATCAATCCCGTCTTCTCCTGAACCTTTGCGAGGGTCTCGAATGAGAGTCCCTTCCAGTTTGCGGGATACTTTCCGTGAATGTTGCCGATACCAGCGGCAAGCATGTCAACGCCGAGGTCAGCAATCCTCTTGCACTCGTCGGGGTCAGCGCACTCGCCCATTCCGACAACGCCGTCCTCTTCTCCGCCGATCGCGCCAACTTCAGCCTCGATCGTCATACCGAGCATGTGAGCAGCGTGTGTGAGTTCGACTGTCTTTGCGACGTTCTCGTCGATGGGGAAATGTGAACCGTCAAACATGATTGACGTGAATCCGGCCTTGATGCACTTGTACGCGCCCTCATACGTTCCATGATCAAGGTGCGTGCAGACTGGGACGGTGATTCCGAACTCTTTGTCCATTGCTTCGACCATCGCCTGAACGGTGCGGAAGCCGCCCATGTACTTCCCTGCGCCCTCAGAGACTCCGAGGATTACGGGTGATTTGAGTTCTTCGGCGACCTGAAGGACTGCCTTTGTCCACTCGAGGTTGTTGATGTTGAACTGACCGACTGCGTAATGGCCGGCTTTTGCTTTTGTGAGCATTTCTTTTGCGTTTACTAACATTTTGGATTTACCCTCCTGTTGAAATATGGATTGTGATAATTATATAGCATTTCACGAATTTCACGTCAATAAATGAGACGGTGTAAAATGTTGCCTAGATAAATTTAGCTTCGTTACAAGAAGGGAGTCCGATCAATGGCTGTTTCAACTATAATCGCAAGGGTTGACGAGGACGACAAAAGAAATTTCATTGAGCTGTGCAATTCTGTGGGGCTCAATGTATCTTCGGCCATAAATATTTTCATCAAAGCAGTACTCAGGGAAAAGCATATACCTTCCATGATCATGCAGAACTCAGACCCTTTTTATTCCCCAGAAAATCAAGCCTATGTATTAAAGTCGGTGAGGGAACTCAGAGAAGGAAAAGGCCATGCACATGAACTGATTGAACCAGAGGACTAAAGTAATGGCCGAAAAAATATGGTCAGATGATGCGTGGAAAGATTACTTATATTGGCAGACTCAGGACAAAAAGACTCTGAAGCGCATTAACGACCTCATCAAAGACATAGAACGCAATGGGTGTCTTGAAGGTATAGGCGAGCCTGAACCACTCAAAGGAAATTTACAGGGTGAGTTCAGCAGGAAGATTAACAAAAAAGACCGTCTCGTTTATCACATTGAGGACGGAAGAATTTACATCGCAAGCTGTAGGGGGCATTACGACAACTGACAGCAAAAATTCCCTCCCGACTCATCATCAGGAGGGACAATTTCTCTCTTCCTTACGCGATCACCATGAGGACATCGCCGGTGTTCACGCTGTCGCCGCCCTTGACGCGGATCTCCGTAACTTTTCCTGACGCTGTAGCAAAGACTTCGTTCTCCATCTTCATTGCCTCAAGAAGAAGCACAAGGTCTCCGTTGTTCACAGTGTCGCCTACGTTGACCTTGAGGCTCAGAATCTTTCCGGGCATCGGAGCTGTTACTGTGTTTGCGCCTTCTGCTACTGGGGCGGGTGCCGCCGGTGCTGCTGGGGCGGGCGCGGGAGCTGCCGGAGCTGCGGGTGCTGGTGCTGCTGCCGGTGCTGCGACGGGGGCGGGCATTGCTGCTCCTGCTCCGAGACTCTCAACTTCAACCGTGTAGGCCGTTCCGTCAACTACTACTCTGTATTTGTTTCTCACGATTTTATTTCTCCTTCCGTGTTTTCACTAATGCCATTTGCGGACTAACATGTTCGAGTTTAGCCCGATCATTCCTGCTGTCTTCCATCTTGCTGTCCAGTAGTCCATCGGTATCCCTGTTACTTCCGGCTGTACTGACAGAATCTGGAAATTACTGCTCCCTGTGAACTCCACTATCGCTGCCGTTATTGCCGCAACAATTTTCGCTTTGTCCGCTGACTGTGCTTTTACCGGCGCGGCTTTGGCAACTGGTGCGGGTGCTGACGGCTTTGAGGGGGCTACATCATTTTTTTTTTCGTCCCCTGAGCCTGCGAACAGCCTCATTCCGTAGATCACTCCCGTAAGCACAAAGAGTACCCCGAATACTATCGAGAATGCCACTACGCTAACGTTAATTGCTCCTGAAAGTCCCTCGAAGTGCATCTATATTCCTCCTTCTCTTTATGATTTAGTGAGGGATTACCCCGTGTTTCTTTGCCGGACGAGTCTCGCGCTTGCTTTCCATTGCGTCAAGTGCCTGGCATACTACCTTGCGCGTCTCTTCTGGCATTATTACGCGGTCAACGTAGCCTCTCTCAGCCGCCCTGTAAGGATTTGCAAATGCCTCGCGGTATTCGTCGATCTTCTCAAGGCGTTTTGCTGACGGGTCATCAGCCCCCTCAATCTCCTTCTTGAAGACGATGCTTGCCGCGCCCTCTGCTCCCATCACAGCGATTTCAGCCTGAGGCCATGCGAGTACGACATCAGCACCGAGACTCTTGCTCGACATTGCTAGATACGCGCCGCCGTAAGCCTTACGCATGATTACGCTGATCAACGGTACGCTTGCCTCGCTGTATGCGTAGAGGAGTTTCGCGCCCTTACGGATGATTCCGCCGTATTCCTGATCTTTTCCGGGCAAATATCCGGGAACGTCAACGAACGTAACGATGGGAAGGTTGAAAGCATCGCAGTGTCTCACGAACCTTGATGCCTTGTCCGAAGCATTGATGTCGAGGCAGCCCGCTGAAACGTCGGGGTTGTTTGCGACGATACCAATCGGACGGCTTCCAATGCTAGCGTAGCCCGTAACGATATTCTTTGCGAAACCAGCCTGAACTTCCACAAACTCACCGTCATCAACAACGCGCTTGATTACCTCGTGAACGTCATAGCTTTTGTTCGGGTTGACTGGGACGATCTCGCGGAGTGCCAAGTCTGCCCTTCGAGGGTCATCGTTCGTGGCCTTTAACGGCGCATCGTCAAGGTTGTTAAGCGGCAAGTATGACAGAACTTTCTTGACCTGCTCAAAGCATTCAGCCTCGTCCTTCGCAAAGAAGTGTGCATCGCCCGTGATGGTGTTGTGGGTCTCTGCTCCGCCTAATTCTTCGCTCGTTACAAGTTCGCCGGTTACAGCGCGGATTACTTCAGGGCCGGTTATGTGCATGATAGCTTCCTTGTCGACCATGAAAATGTAATCCGTCAGCGCAGGACTGTATACTGCTCCGCCTGCTGTCGGTCCCATGATTACGGAGAATTGCGGAATTACACCGCTCGCCATTGTGTTGCGACGGAAGATTTTTCCGTAGCCGTTGAGCGAGTCCGTACCCTCCTGAATGCGAGCACCGCCTGAGTCGTTGATGCCGATTACGGGGCAGCCGTTCTGGATGGCCATGTCGATGACCTTGCAGATTTTGTCCGCGTGCTTCTCACCGAGTGATCCTCCGAAGACCGTGAAGTCCTGGCTGTAGATGAAGACTTTACGTCCCCCGATAGTTCCCCAGCCCGTAACGACTCCATCACCAAGAGGCTTCCTTTCCTCAAGCCCGAAGTTGCTGCACCTGTGAGTAACGAACTCGTCAATCTCAACGAATGACCCTGCGTCAAGAAGTGCGGCTATACGTTCGCGTGCTGAGCCTTTGCCTTTGGACTTCTGCTTTTCGGCGGCCTCTTCTCCTCCGCCTGCAAGAGCTGATTTGCGTTTCACGTCAAGTTCCGCGCAAAGCTCTTCGATTGTACGAAATCCCATATTCTGCCAAAGTCCTCCTTTTTGAGTATATTTGAGAATCTTTAGAATGCAGCTTAGAATATCACAATCTTCATGAATTATGCAAGGACAAAACTATGGACACATCGAAAACTTGTTGTATAATACACGAAAAAATCCAATATAGTTTCCATCATGTTAATATTCACGAAAATTCAAAGAAGGAGAGAAATTCACAGATGCTAAAACGCAAACTTACAGCGTCCCTGATTCTGTTACTCATAGTATGCACAGCATCATATTCAGCCGAAAAGGAGGACCCAGTCCTCAAAGCGTGGTCTCACGAAACTAACGCTCAGACCAAAGAAGGCGACCAGTCAATCCGAATCAAGGCCACGTATTACTCGAATGAATACGTTGAAGCACTCGTTGCCTCCGAAGCCGAAAAGAATCTTTGGACAGCTGACGAAATGGAGAACTACAAATACACACTCCTCAAGAATCTCAACTTGGGCGAGTCCATTCCCTTCCACATCGACATGACAGTTCGAGGAATCCCGATGTATGCCCAGCCATTCGACAAGCACATCACTATGATGGTTGGCGGAAAGAAATACTCACCGGTTGATTACGACCGTCGATTCAATTTCAAGATTCTCGGTTCGAGGGACGGAATGGTATACTTCCCGCGCTATGACGAGAAGACTGGCAAGGAGATTCTTGCGGGCGCAAAAGATGTCAGAGTCATTTTCGACAGTGCAATCTCTCACGCACTCTCAGGAAAAGGCGATGTAGTATGGGTATGGGATCTCGCTAAGGACAGAGGCAAAATCGCGGGAGGAAGGGCTGCTGACAGGCTTGAAGCTGACAGACTCATAAAGAGGTCGAGCAAGATTGACGAAGAACGAGCAGAGCTTCAGAAGAAACTCGACGAACTCAACAAAGAGTACAAAGAGATAAATTCACGCATAGACGAATTGCAGTCTGATTAGGTGAGCTACCGCCCCTCACGGAATTGGCGGCTTCCTAATTCAACGAGGTCTGCGCTCCGATTCTAGGTCGGAGTCGTCTTACCGTAGGCCCGCAGGGACGCTCCTCTCCAAAGGCGTTTATGGCTCGAAGCCAAGGTTTCCTAGCGTAGCCCCGAAGGGACGCACCGTAGGTACCATGTTTATTTTCAAAGCTACATATTGTTGTCGGAATTTCATTTATTCCAGCTATTCAACAATGAGAATTATATCACGTGAGATGGGGCCTTATTGCGCGTTATGGTAAAATATAGGCCATTCCATCACAAATATAACGAAAGGAAGAGTATGTAATGATTAAGATGGACCGTATCGCTGTACTTACAAGCGGAGGAGACTCACCGGGAATGAACGCGGCAGTCCGTGCAGTGGCAAGAACTTGCATGTTCAACGATAAGGAGTGCATCGGAGTAAGGCGCGGTTATGAGGGACTCATTGAGGGCGATTTCATCACTCTCGACAGAGCAGCAGTAGGCGGAATCATCCACAGCGGCGGAACTATCCTCAAGACAGCAAGAAGTGAACGCTTCAAGACCACCGAAGGCCGCGAGGAAGCTCTCGAACAGATGAGGAAGGCAGGAATTGACGGCCTCGTAGTAATCGGCGGAGACGGATCATTTCACGGCGCAAAGGCACTTCACGATCTCGGCTTCCCTACGATGGGAATCCCCGGAACAATCGATAACGACATCACGGGAACTGATGAGACAATAGGTTTCGACACGGCTGTTAACACTGCACTCGAGGCAATCATGAAGCTCCGTGATACAGCGTCAAGCCATGAGCGTCTCTTTGTCGTCGAAGTAATGGGACGCAACGCAGGCTTCCTTGCGCTTGAAGTTGCAGTCGCTACCGGTGCTGAGTACGTCGTTGTCCCTGAGCTTCCAGTGAGCATCGGGGACTTGACGAAGAGGCTTAAGAGTTCGTACAAGGAACACAGAAGCCACACGCTCATAATCCTTGCTGAAGGAGTAATGACCGCTGCCGAAATGCGCGAACAGTTGCAGGATTCGGGCGGATATGACGCAAGGGTTACGGTTCTGGGGTACATTCAGCGCGGCGGACACCCGACATCGTTCGACGTTGTACTTGCCACGAGAATGGGAGCGTTTGCAACAGAGAGTCTCATGATCGGGAAATCGGGAATGATGGTCGGAAACATCAATCATAAGCTCACACTCAGCCCTCTTGAAAGAGCATGGAGCGAGCATAAATCACTAAGCCCGGAGATGTTGAGCCTCATCAACAAAATGAACTAGAGCAATACCCGGGGGAGTTATAATCAGACTCTCCCAGCCTCATCAAAATATCACGTTAAGGAAAATTTCAATGCCCAGAAAAGCAAAATCACAAGAATCAGAAGCACTATCACCAGAAGAATTGATACAGTCAGAAACAGCACCGAAGAAACGTACACGAAGAAAGAAGGAAGAACAAGTACCGATACCCGAATTGACCCCTGAAGAATTAAGCGAGGAAGTACGCGAGATTCAGGAAGAAACGCAGTATGATGAGCCGGATTTTATGCCGGAAGACCCCGAAGACAGCTATGATGAGCCGGACGAGCCGGACGAACCCGACGAGCCTGACGAACCCGAAGATTCTGAAGACTCAGAGCCTGGCGAAAACCCCGCGAGGCGCATAAAACGTGGGCGCGAAATGATCCAGCACCCGAAGCCTAAGTACACGTATGCAATGCTGTCATCGAAGAATACGGCCGACCTCCGAAAGCTCGCGCGTGAAATTGACCCCAATATTCCAGCATCACTCAGGAAAGATGACCTGATTATCGCGATATTGAAGGCTCAGGCAGAGAGCATGAATTACCGCTTCGGAGGAGGAACTCTTGAGATTTTGCCGGAGAATTTCGGTTTCCTAAGGCCGAAAGGGATGCTGCCGACCGACAGCGATGTCTACCTCTCATCATCACAGATACGAAGGTTCGGACTAAGGAACGGCGACGTAATTTGGGGATTGATTCGCCCGCCGAGAGATCAGGAACATTACGAGGCATTGCTGAGGGTTGAGACTGTGAATTTCTCTGACCCTGAGCATTCGAGAAAGAGGGCGGTTTTCGCGGAGCTTACGCCGATTTTCCCGAACGTAAGACTGAGCCTCGAATATGACCCCAAAGATCTCGCTACAAGACTCGTTGACATGTTCGCGCCGATTGGACTCGGTCAGCGTGCGTTGATAGTCTCGCCTCCTAAAGCAGGAAAGACGACACTCCTCAAGCGAATTGCAAGGGCGATAGCGGCAAATTCACCCGACATAATCATAATGGCGCTCCTGATTGACGAACGTCCCGAAGAAGTTACGGATATTTCCCGCTCGATTGACGGCGAAGTTATTGCATCAACATTCGACAGGCCAGCTGATGAACATATAAGGGTCGCGAATCTTGCTCTCGAAAAGGCAAAGAGGCTAGTCGAGGCAAAGAGAGACGTCGTTATATTGCTCGATTCAATCACAAGGCTTGCGAGGGCTTCAAACCTGACTGTCCCGCCATCAGGAAGGACGTTATCCGGCGGACTTGACCCTTCAGGATTATATTTCCCGAAGAGATTTTTCGGTGCTGCAAGGAACTTCGAGGAGGGAGGAAGTCTCACAATAATCGGAACTGCTCTAACTGACACAGGCTCTCGAATGGACGACGTAATCTACGAGGAGTTCAAAGGCACAGGCAACATGGAGCTTCATCTGTCAAGGAAGCTTTCGGAGCAGAGAATCTTCCCGGCAATCGACATAACGAAATCAGGGACAAGGCGTGAGGAATTGCTGATACCTGACGAGGAACTGAAACGCTTATGGATACTCAGAAAGAGAATCGCAGGGGTTGACGAAGCGGGTGCATTGAACCTGATTATGGACAAACTCAGGCAGACTGAGAGCAACACAGAATTTCTAAACTCGATAAAGCTGGCGTAAAATATACAAAAACTTTCAGGAGGAATCACAAAATTGCAAAGTGAAATAATATCCTCAGTATCAAAACTTGAACGCTCAATGACTGAGGCATTGATACGTTTGTGCAGAATACCGGCAGTCTCGCCTCACAATGGCGGAACAGGTGAGGACGCAAAAATCATCGAACTCGCAAAAATCATCGACGAACTCGGCCTGAAGGACATCACAATCAGAGTTGAGCATGTTGACGACGAATTAGCAGCTTCAGGAAGAAGACAGTCATTATTCCTCGAATATCCCGGAAAAAAATCGCAGCGAATTTGCATACTTTCACACATTGATGTTGTCCCGGAAGGAGACAGGAATGCGTGGACTCTTGACCCATTCAAGCCGGAAGTCAGAGGCTCAAGGATTTACGGGCGCGGAGTGAGCGATAATGGTACGTGCCTCGTTGCGTCGCTTTTTGCGCTGAAAGCACTTCAGGACGCTGGGATTACGCCGGAATACACGGTTCTTCTTGCGTTTGTTGCCGACGAGGAAATGGGAAGCCATTACGGCCTCGAGCAGTTGATTGAACGCGACATCTTTCGTGCTGATGACCTTGTTGTCGTTCCTGACTCGGGGAATGACGCGGGAGACTTCATCGAGATTGCGGAAAAAGCTGTATGGAGGCTCAAATTCACGGTGAATGGAAAGCAGGTCCACGCTGCTATCCCTCATCTTGGGGTGAATGCCTGCCGTGCTGCGAACATGCTGGCCCATGAGGTTGACGAGGCACTTCACGCGAAGTTCACGCAGAAGAATGACGTGTACAGCTATCCATTCTCAACGTTTGAGCCAACGAGGAGGCGCGCAAATGTACCGGCCGTTAACATTGTTCCGGGCGTTGAAGTTTTCGAGTTCGACTGCCGTGTTCTTCCGGAAGTTTCGCTCGACGAGGCGGAAGAAGTTGTGAGGAAGATCATCGCTGATGTTGAGGCCAAGACGGGCGCGAAGGTTGAACTTGAGATTGAGAGAACTGACGCGGCTGAACCCACAAGCCCGGATTCGGAAGTCTGCCGTATGCTGGTGAAGAGTGTGCGTGAAGTCTTGGGGGTTGAGCCTAAGACTGGGGGAGTCGGTGGTGGAACTTTCGCGGTCTTCTTTAGGAAAAAGGGAATCCCTGCGGTAGTTTGGGCGCAGGAATGCGACGGTGTAGCGCATCAGCCGGACGAGTACACGGAGATCTCGTACTTGGTGAACAACGCAAAGGTTTTCGCGCTAATGATGGCAGGGAAATAGCTATTCCCCCGTCATTAACGCACGGGGGCTTCTATTCTTGACATCACTTCGCGGGCTGCTGTATCCATACTGCAGCGGCCTCATTGAGCGGCAGGTTGACAGTATCATGAGAGAGCTGGCATGTGAAAGTCTCGTCATCATTGTCGAGCAGCTTAACTTCCGCGCCAATCACAAAACCTTTCTTCACAAGCTGTTTACGGAGAGGCTCATCGGCAGTAATCCTCAAGATCGCACCTTCAGACCCGGAATCGCAAAGTGTAAGTGGAACGGGAGCGAGTAACACAGGTTTCTCAATCGCAAGGAAAATCTCGTCAACCCATGGCTGATGTTCCGCCCTTGCTTTCCTGAAGTATTCGAGCAAAGCGTAGAGCCTTTCCTCCGTAACCGCGTCAACATAGTGTTCCATTGAGCAGGCCATTTCTGATGAGTGGTCGCGGTCAAGCCCTAGCATCTCGTGGAAGAAAGCCCTGAACCCCTCGTGCCTGTGGAAGACAGTCATTCCCCTTCTTCGACCCGCGTCGGTGAGGTGCAAGTTGCCGTAGCGTTCATGTTTGACGAGTTCAAGCTCAACGAGTTTCTGAACTGTTGCGGTTACTGTGCCTTTCGTTATCTTGAGGCGGTCGGCAAGGTCGGTTACTGTAACTTTTCTGCCGGTGCTTTCAAGCAGGAATAATTCCTCTAGGTAGTCCTCAATTCTTGGGGACAACATAATATCACCTCTAATTCTCGTTAGTTTCAGAGTTTATCATAGCGGGGAGCTAATTGTCTTGATGTGAAACTGTTTCCTTACATCTTCTGTCTCCCTGTCGAAGTAGGCTATATGTTCTTCAATCGTCATGTCCTTGATTTCCTCCCATATTTTTCGGCGTATTGCATCAACTTCGGCCTCTATGGGATCCATCTCTGTAGCTTCCTCATCTTTGAAGTAATTTAGCATAATCGAATACCTCCTCTGCTGTAAGGAACATCAACATTTCTAAGAAACCATGTTTTGCGTTGATTAAGGGGATAAGCGTCTTGGTTTTGTTCCTGTTGATATGGTGGAAATTATACGACACTATGACGTTAAGTCTATGCACAGAAGCAAAAGCAACATGAAGGCTGTCGAAACTTTGAGACTTCGGAACGGCTCCAGCATTGATGTATTCTTTCGCCAAAACCACGACTTCAGGCTTTGAATCAAGCTCTATTATTCCATACTCGTCAATGAGATGAAGCATATTAGTGCGCTTAGGTTCTTCTGCCTTGTCCAGCTCATCAGTAACATAGTGCGACGTGTACCCTGCAAACTGCCCCGCCTTCACAGCCTCGAAAAGCCTCACGACATCTTCATGGCCCTTACGTTCGTCAAAGAACCAGTTGAATGTCGTAGTTTCAAGATACAGCTTCAGCTTGAAATTTTCCCACATATAGATACTCCGTGTTCAGAATGATTGATACTCCGTGTTCAGAATGATTTTCTCTCAGAGTGTATCACAGTGAGGCGTAATCCTCGTAAATTCTTGGCCTGTATCCTAATTTTGCGGGTTGCAGGCGGCTCGTCTTCATGTGAAACTGCTTTGTGATTTCCTCAGTCTCTCTCATGAAATAGTCTGTAACCTCCTCAGGAGTCATGCCTCTGGTTTCCGCTTGAATTTGTTGGCGGATAGCGTCAACCTCAGCCTCTATCGGATCCATCTCGCCGAGTTCCTCTTCCTCGAAAAAATTTATCATAGTAATCAAACACCTCCTCTGCCGTGAAAAACATTATTCCCTTCAGATTTCGGTGGCTGTTGACTTCGGGGATTAATGTTTTTGTCTTCTCTCTGTTGATGTGATGAAAATTATATGACACAATTCCGTCAAGTTCATACACCGATGCCGCCGCGATATGTCGGCTGTCCTGTTCCTGAGACTTAGGAATTATACCGTTATTCCTGTATTCTTCGGCAAGCACATCAATTTCCGATTTAGGGTCAAGCAATATTATCCCATACTCGTCAATGAGATTAAGCATATTTGTGCGCTTAGGTTCTTCCGCTTTGTCCAGCTCATCAGTAACATATTTTGATGTATACCCTACGAACTGTCCTGCCTTTACTGCCTCGAAAAGCCTCACAACTTCCTCATGGCCCGGTCTTGGGTCAATGAACCAGTTGAATGTCGTCGTCTCAAGGTACAGTCTCAGCTTGAAATTTTCCCACATGTCAGTCATCTTTCTTCCCCTTCAGCTTCAATGCCTCCCCAAATGTCGCGGACTGGTCAACATCTCCGACAATCCTCCCGTGTTCGAGAATAATCTTCCTCTGTGCAACGTCCCCGACTTCAGGGTCATGAGTAACAACTATAATTGTAACTCCCTCATCGTGAAGCCGCCGGAAAATGTCAACCACAATTCCCTCGTTCTCCTCGTCAAGATTCCCCGTTGGCTCGTCTCCCAGCAATATCTGCGGCGAGTTAATCAGTGCGCGGGCAATACATACCCTCTGCTGTTCACCGCCAGAAAGCTGTGCCGGCAAATGATGCGCCCTGTCCGATAATCCAACCTTAGCGAGTGCCTCCATTGCTTCCTCTTCGTCAGGCATACTGTGATAGTACTGAGCAACCATTACGTTCTCGACAGCACTCAAGTAGCTTATGAGGTGGAACTGCTGGAATATAAGCCCAATTTTGTCACGGCGAATCCTCGTGAGATTTCCTGCGTTCTCGGTGCTTATGTCAGTCCCGTCAAGTATCACGCTTCCAACTGACGGCGTATCCATGCAGCCTATTATGTTTATCATCGTCGTCTTTCCCGAACCTGACGGTCCCATTATTGAGAGCCAGTCTCCGGCATTAACGCTGAGATTTATATCCGCAAGTGCTTTCAAGTTCCCGTAAATCTTCGACACGTTCTTGAGTTCCAAAATCTTCTTCGGCATTCTTTATTCTCCCTTCAGGACTATCGCGGGGTGTATGTCCATTACCCTGCGTACTGGTATTATTGAAGCGGCTACTGTTATGATGATGAACACTGCGATCGTTGCGGGGATTAGTGCCCACTGGAAATTTATCCCGCGACCGAAAACGTTTAGGCTAACTCTCAGCGCGAACTCGAAGCCCAAGAATACACCCAATGCTCCGCCGATCAGCCCAAGCATCACTCCCTCGCCAAGAAGCTCTCCCATTACGAGTCTGTTCTCTGCGCCGAGTGCTTTCTTCAACGCGATCTCACGCCGCCTCTCAGCTACCATCGCTGTCATCGTCGTATAAACCGAAATCATGGTTATGATGAGTACGACAACAGTAACAAGCAACACGAGAGCCTGCAATTTCCCCAACACTATATCCTGCGACTGAGTGAGCCTTCTTACAGCCCGCGGCATAAGTTCTGGAATATCGCGCTCGATCCTTGCGGAAAGTTCCGAGAGTTCTACAGCGTCAGCAACAATACTGCACTCGATAACGTCAGCCCTGAACGTGTCGCCTATAAGTTCATCGAGCATGTCAGCGTCAGCAAATATGAATCCTTCCTCCGCTCCTCCAGTTGATACTATGCCTTTGACCGTGAGCTTCGTGTGGAAATTCTGCCGGGCCAGGTCGCGCTTCAAGTTTTCCTCAGCCGATAAGTCCTGACGTGATGCCTCAGCGTGTTCACCGTACTTCACCCCTTGAACCATGAAAGTATCGCCGAGCTTCAAGCCCAAAGTCTGCGCTATCTCATGGCCTACCATTACGCTCGATACGTCCGCAGAGTTCCCCCAGCTCCCTTCAACGTACCAGAATGGACTGTTCTTCTCAGCCTCTGACAGATCCGTACCCGCTATTATGTAGGGCTGCTCGTTGATTTTGACGGTCTGATAGCGGTATGGTGCCATTCCGACAATCTTGTTGTCGCCGATTAGTCCGCGCAATTTTCCGAGTGTCTCACGGGTAATCTTTGCCTCGCCCTGAGGAAGGACAATCAAGTTTGCACCATATGAACGAAATTCGCGCCCAAGCTGTTCGGGAATGTCGTAGTATATCGTTACGAGGCCGGACAGTATTGTTGCGCCGATTGCTATTGCAAGCACTGCTATTATGAGCCTCGATGCTCTTCGTATCAGGGAGCCTGCAAGCATTCGGAGATACATTTTCTGGCGGCTTCCGTGTCTCTGTCTATTTTCCATGTAGAACCTCCGTAGGCTTCAATGCTGTAAGATAACGTATAGCAGGTACGCTCCCCGCAAGTGTAACGAAGAACAGTATCACCGCAACAATGAGTATTACCATTCGCGCAATCTCAATGTATGAGCCGAATACTGTCTGACCTATTACCTGAGCAAAGCCTATTCCCATGAAGTAGCCCACAACTCCGCCCGCAAGCCCCGTAATCATTACCTCAGCTAGAACGAGAAGAACTATCTGCCAGTTGTACGCGCCTAGAGCTTTCAGCAGTCCCAATTCCTGACTTCGTTCGATGACGCTTGCCGTGATGAGATTTGAGATTGCCAGAGCTGAACCTATGGAACTTAGAATCGTAATCAGCACCATGAGGAGGGTAGTCTTGTTGAGGATTGTACCTTCTGATTCTGCGACCTGTCGGACTGGTTTTGCAACTCCGTCCCTTATGACCTCCTGAATCTGGTGGCATATCGCGCTCACGTAGGCGGTGCAGTACCACGTTTCATATTCGTCCGGCGACAGGCTTCTGGGGTCTTGGGCGGCCTTTCGTGCCAAATCGTTGTCAGGAGTCGTGAGTGCTGAGACCTCGATTGTTGAGACTTTGCCCGTGAGGTTCAGGAGACTTTGAGCCGCCGGAAGCGTCATCAAAATTTTGCTGTCAGAATTTCCCCCGTCGTTGAAGATTCCTTTGACCGTGAAAGTTGCTGACTGACTTCCCGCTGTGAGTGTGATTTTGTCGCCCGTTTGAATATTACTCTGTGATGCGAGAAGATGACCAACCATCACCGCGTCATCATCATTCTCATTCAGCCATTCGCCCGAAACTTCCCACCATGTACGCAACGACTTCAATCCCGTGTGAAGCTCCTCGCCCGTCGGAAGTGTCGCGTTCTTCTCCGGCCATGTGCCTACAATCTGGATATCTTCGCCGTTCATCGTTGCACGTCCGTCGAGCATCGGCGAAAAATCGAGAATGTTGAAGCCCCAGAATATCGACTTGAGTTTCAGAACGTCTTCCTCATAGAGAAACTTGTCATTAACTCCCTGACCTTCGAGGCCGTACAAGTCGCTCATCAATGCCGCGTCCTTGTGCCTTACCGTGATATTCGCGCCGTAGACTTTAAGCTCGCGGTTCACTTTATCGCCGACACCGAGCATAACATTCATCATGGCCGTTGAAAGCGACACACCAAGCACAACCGTGAACGCTATCATCAGCATCTTGCTTTTCTGACGTATCAGCGTCTTAGTTATCATTCTCAAAAACATTATTTGAACCTCTTTTCGTGTTCCTCAAGTGCTTTGACGTCAATGTATATCCTCCCTGACCTAACTTCGTAATCGAACGGGACAGGGTTACAGCCTCCCTTGAAGCCGATCGTGTTCTTGTTCATAACAACATCGCAGCGTCTGCAAACAACCTCGTCATTACCGCGCTCGTAGTAGCCCGCAATCCCGCAGATGTCGCAGGCATCAAGCCCAACACCGTAAGCAGTCCCCGCAGGTTTCTTGACGATTAAGAAGCGGACATCGTAGCCGCCCGGCGTAACATATGAGAATTTGTGAAGGTGTCCGTCTGAAACTTTCGTGAGTTCAACGCTTATTATCCCGTTCTCAATGTCGTAGGGTTCGGGCTGAACTTCAGCGGGCGGCTTAGTGTCGTAATAATGCAGGACTATCACAATAAATACAGCCATTATTCCCCAAGCACATAAGCTCCATGACCATCTCCGGCAATCCCTGAGCCTCGCCTTCTCTTTTCGGAGGAGAGCTTTGTTCGGGAATGTCCGTTCGGGCTTTAGGTGCGTGTAGATCACGAATGCCAGCATTGCGAGGGCGAGTCCTAACTGCGCGAACAAAAACGCGTTGGGGTTAGCGTCCCTCCAAATCATTACATCAAATACCGAAACTCCCATCAATGACTGTGAAATCTTGAGGACTTTCAGCCTCTGCAACGAAGCAAACGATGAAGCCAGAAATTCCAGAGCATACACTGTCAATGCAATTATCGTGAAAGCGTAGCCCTGTGATGCCGTGTTCAATGATTGGTGAACTTTGTACGCGCTCAGTGTCAGCAAGAGGCACACAAATATTCCGAGCGTGAATCCCAATGCACGGAGCATCGCATTTGTGCTTATGCCGGATTCGCCGAAGTACACAAACTCCCGCGTGTATTGCAGGATTGGCGGAAGAATGTACATTAACGATGTGAAGATTAAGGCTGACAGAGCAGAAATTCCCGCGAGCCATAGAAATTTCTTCCTGAATAATGACGCAAGTATCACAAATATTAATGAGACCGTTCCGATTCCGGCGATCCAAACTACAAGCCATCGGTTGAACCATATCAGGAGCAAGTTCATTCCGCGAGGGTCATAAACTCTCACTCCGAAGACTACACAGCCCGCTATTATCCCCAAGAATGACGCTATCACCGTGAAGCGGCGGCGCGAAAAACTGAATATTACCCCAAGAACTATAGCGAATGCCGCCAAGTTGTCAGTAACAGAAACGAGATACTTTAGAATTTTCCTTCCCTCCCATAACAAAAGCGGAAAGCCCCAATGTTTCCAGAGCCTCCGCAAATGTTTTCGTTTTTACCTGATTGATTTAGAGCTGCTCGCCGGTGTAGTTCCAGTCAAACTCGACCGTATGAGTCTTGAAGAAGTCCTTTGCGCCTTCCTTCGCGGGAACGCCTGTCTCAGGGTCAATGTGGAGAAGGTAGTCAGTGGGCGGCTCAATGATGAAACGGAGCTTATATGGGCCTACAGGGAGTCCCTTTGCGATATTCGCGCCGTAGTGAGGGCCGTCGTCAGCGTTCATGGGCATGAATGAGCCTGACATTACGATGTTGCCGTCGATCTTCGCAATCTCGTACTTCACTGTGAGATATGCCGGCCAAATGTCCTCGCCGTTTCCGAATCCGTACGCTACTGCTGCTTCGGGCTTGAGGTGAATATCTGCCTCAAGGTGCATGTCTGACTCCTCGCGTGAGAGACCTTTGCCTGTCGGGTACATGTCAACGGCCTGGAAGTAAACCGCCGCTACATTGTACGGGCCTACCTGAGTCTCGCCGATCGGGATCTCCTCGAATCCAGCCTCGCCGGGCTTCACCGATACTGCCTGCGCTCCGAACGCCGCTCCTGATACTGCCAGAGCTATTACCATTGCCATTAAGATTACTCTCTTCATGGTTTACATAACCTCCTGAATGATTTTATAAACTCCCTGCTACTTAACAGGGGATTTATCCTTTTTCCTGAAAATGTGGGGAAGCATTATCCACACCGCCGCGATTACGAGCATAATCTGAGGGATTAAAGTCTCTGCCCTGTCATAGATGCTCAGTATCTCGATGCTGAATCCTTTCATGGCCGGAATTACTGTCCTTCCAGTGATGACGTCAGCCTCCGTGAGTTCGACGACGCCCTTGCCCATGAACGATATGCACATCAAGAAAAGCAATATGCTCGTGAACATGAAGAACGCCCGCAAAGGCAGCTTCACGCTGAAATACCTGAAGCATACCCATACGATTACGAGGACGAGGACTCCCGCGCCGATTCCGTAGGCGATGTATGCAGGGTTGCTCATTCCGCCCGTGAATGCCGCAGAGTAAAACAGTATCAGTTCCGCGCCCTCCCTCATTACTGCGATGAATGCCGCGAAGATTAGCGTCCATTGAGACTTGCTGTCGATTGACTGTTGAACCTTGCCGCTGATGTAATTCTCCCAAGCTATGTTGTCAGCCTTTGAGAGCATCCAGTTGCTTACGTAGAAGAGTACCGCAACCGCTAGGAACATCGTCCACCCTTCGAGCAATTCACGCGCAACACCGCTCTGTTCGCCCATTAGAGCCTCCAATGCCCATGCAAGGATCACGCTCGCAATTATTGCCGCGAACGAGCCGAGATATACGCCCTTGAGCATGGACTTGTTGCCGGTCTTAATGAGGTATGCGACGATTGCAACGATTACGAGGATCGCTTCGAGACCCTCACGAACTAGGAGGCCGAACGCTGTCAGGAATGTGAGCCAATCACGATTCACTGGTGCTTTTGGTGCTGACGGAGCTTCTGATGGTGCTTCGGCTGTTGATGACGGTGTGGGTTCTGGTGTAGTTGCCGTTACCGCGAACGACGGGCGGGGAACTTTTGTCTCTGCATAAATCTTTTCGCCAACGCTGTCGGGGTCTGAGACTTCGGCCATTCCGTCAAGTACCATTGAATCCTTGTAGACCTTAATCTTCAAGTCCTCAATCTGCTGTAAGAGTAATCCCTTCTCCTTCTCCTGATTTCCAAGCAAGACATGTTTGATGTCTCTAAACTGTGCCTCGATGTGGTTGACGCGGGCCGCCGAGATTGCGTACATCACGGTGCTTTCAACGCCCTGAACTTCGTAATACTTGAAGTAGGCATCATTGACGTGTGTGTACGCGCCCTTGTAGTTGTCGTTCTGAACGTCCTCGATTGCTGCGTTGAACTCCAATGCCATATCCACCGCAACACCGCGCCAGTCGTCATAATGCTTTTTCTTCTTTGCCGCCTCTGAGCCGTTAGCAGACGCCAACACTACAGCGAGCAACATCAACACAAGCCCTGCATAGTACGCAAAGCCCCTTTTAACTTTCAACAAGTGAGGTCATACTCCTTCTTCTATGTGGAAATTATACCTATCAAACTTTTATTACGGTGAGAATTTTAACAGCGAATAAATTTGCGGTCAAGTATTTTGTTATTAGGCACAAACTTTATAGCATTACGGGTTCGGGAAGTTCGCCGTGTCCTTCAAGCTTCAATACTGAAATTGTCCTTATGTTGAGCATGTCCTGAGTGATTTTGAAGTTTGGCATATAGCTTCGGATTATGTCGAGGCCGTGAGAATTTCCGTCCGTGATTCCTGAGAGTGCAAACATTTTCGAGAGCCTGTGATTTCGTGTCGTCCAACGAATCATTCCGGGATTGTCGAATGTAACTGTCGGAGGTGATGGAAGTATGGCTATGGTGATGTGCCTGTCAACGTTGTAGTCAGCATGTAGAAGCGAGTTAATGAACGCTTCCCTGAATGCTTGGGCGCAATTCTCAGAGAGCGCGAATGTAAGTCTCGGCAAAATTTCAGTGATTGCCCTCCAAATATTCACAGCCACGATCTCAGCATGTCCGCCAGAATATTCCAGTCTCGCCAAAATCCTCACGATGTCCCCAAACATTAACGCACCTGCAAAAGTGAGATGTTCCCCGGAGTAAACACCTGCCCTCTTCAGTAATTCAGCCCGTGAATAACGCCTCATATCCCCGTGAAGTTCGACAACCCTCGCTGTGAAAGCGTCAACGTCATTTTCATTGAGCGTTGCGGAAAATGGGAAGTCATCGCGTGAAGCCTCATGAGAATCTCCGGCCATTATGGATTTCACACGCAAGCCTGAGGCTACGTTCTCACCCTCAATGCGCCGGTACACTTTGCCGTTGAAGATTACAGGTCTCTTGTGCCACTCTAACGGAGGAATGTAAATGCTCCCGGCAGTCTCGCGGACGTAGGGCACTCCCGGAGGAATGAACCTCACCGGGTCAAAGCCATTGCAAGAGATCTCACCTCCCTCAGAATTTGCGAAAGCGCACGCAGTCTCAGGGATACGGTCAATATTGTCTCTATAGAATTTCTCAGCCTCGCAGTAATTCACTCAGTACTGCCCCAATATCACCGTCAATGCAGATCGAACGCCCCGAAATCCCCGCCCTCGAAGGAACGTACGCCTCGCCGAGATTCACGCAGGCATAAATCGCGTCAGGCCATGTCCTCGTCATCTTCCAGAACGGAAACTTGAAGATTACCGGCGTGTTCATTCCCGTACCCAAATCAAGGAAGAGTGTCCTTTTGTCATGGCTCGCCTCAAGGAAATCCGCGTATCTTTCAGCCGCCTTGTGCCAGCCCTCATCTTCAACGAATGTGTCATCGCTCCGAAGGTTCATACTCATCGGCCGACCGCATACAGGACAGTGCGGGATAAGGTCATCGGGGACTCTCATTTCTTTTTGACGCTCTATCATCGAGATTATTGTTGCCTCGTTGTCGTAAGTCTTATTGTGGCATGGCTTTGAACACTGGAACAATCCGTAATCGCCCTGAGTGTAGAAAAGCCTCGACTTCTCGAACCCCGAACGCTGGAAACAGTGGTCAACATTCGTAGTGATGACGAAATAATTTCTCCCTTCAACGAGCCTCAGCAAATCGGAGTAAACGGGCTTGGGAATATCGCTGTAACGGTTGATGAATATGTACCTGCTCCAATAGCACCAGAACTCATTGGGCGTTGGATACGGATAGAAGCCCCCCGAATACATGTCGCTGAAGCCGTATTTTTCCGCGAAGTCTGAGAAGTATTTTGTGAACCTCTCGCCCGTGTATGTATATCCCGCCGACGTTGAAAGCCCCGAGCCTGCCCCGATTATTATCGCCTCAGCCTCATCGAGTGCTTTCCTCAATCTCTCAATCATGATTGCAGCTCCTTCACGTATAATTCGTAGTCGTAATCTTTGAAGACGTTGAATATTACTTTGCTGACCGAATGACTCGTCCGCTGAAAATCCCTCACCGTCCTCACCGCTATAGTTGCCGCCTCGTCATTGGGAAAGTGAAATTCTCCCGTCGATATACAGCAGAACGCTATGCTCTTCAGCCCGTTACTCTCCGCACATTCTAGGCATGACCTGTAACAGCTCTCAAGTTCCCGCCTGTGATTGTCCGTTAATTCCCCTGAGACTACAGGCCCTACAGTGTGTATAACGTGCTTTGCAGGAAGATTGTAGCCCATTGTGATTTTCGCATGGCCTGTCGGTTCTTCATGGCCCTGAGCGTTCATGAGGCTGTAGCATTCATCACGAAGCTGTAATCCTGCCGATGAATGTATCGCGTTGTCGATGCACCTGTGGCACGGTATGAAGCACCCTAGCATCAACGAGTTCGCAGCGTTTACGATCGCATCACACTTCAGGCGCGTAATATCTCCCTGCCATAACGATATTCCGGGCTGAATCTCTGGCAGCGTCTCAGCGTCAACAACACCCTTTGCATCTCTCATGGCCGACAGATATTCGTCCTGTACCCTGAGAAATTCGGGCGGCAAAATCTTTCCCGGCACTCTGACATTCATCAATGCCCGGAGCAATACGTGAGGGTCTGTAATGTTCTTCGCGTCATTCCTGTACTCCGGCATCTCGTCAAGAAGATAATTTATGAGGCAGCGTAATTTTTCGTCCATAATATTCGCACCTTCCTGAAATTTTCAGCCATATTATAATTCTCACATCTTGTAAATTAACGGGGTGATTAACATTAAGACGTTTCTAATTGTTGACGGACACAGCCTCGCGCACAGAGGATTCCACGCGCTCCACGCAAATCTAACCGCGCCCGACGGAACTCCAACGAGTATGATTACGGCTTTCATGAACATGCTCTACAAAGTTCAGGACGAATTATTGCCCGACTGTACTATTGCTGTTTTCGATGCGAAGGGAAAGACTTTCCGCCACGAACTCCTAACTGACTACAAAGCCGGACGGTCTCCCCTTGCTGATGACCTTAGAATACAGCTCCCCATACTTCAGGAATTATTGTCCAAATGCGGGATAAAGGTCATAGTTCGAAAAGGTGTTGAGGCTGACGATGTAGTCGCGTCGTTGGCGAGGCTTGCTGAACGTAACGGCCATGAAGCGGTTGTACTTTCGTCCGACAAAGACCTCCTCCAAATTCTCGGCGAGCACATAAGAATGATGAGGCCCATCAAGAACGGCATATCAGGCGCGGAAATCTACGACACTTCTTCATTCACTGAGGAGTATGGCTTTCACCCTTCCTCAATGCCAGACTACCTCGCAATGATCGGCGACAAGGCAGACAACATCAAGGGCATTCAAGGCATC
Organism: uncultured Fretibacterium sp.; assembly: GCA_937915755.1. Lineage (GTDB taxonomy): Bacteria > Synergistota > Synergistia > Synergistales > Aminobacteriaceae > JAFUXM01. Next base: position 30,881 of record CALGGR010000190.1, read on the forward strand.
GGCGATGTAAACGCAAAGAAGATTCTCGCCCAGTATCCTACTCTTGAGGCCATATACTCATCTCTCGGCGAACTCCCAAAATCCATGCGGAAGAAATTTGAGGAGGCAGGACGGGAAGAAGCAATATGGAGGCGCGACAATCTCATAAAGCTTCGGGATGAAAATTACGAAGACGCTCTCTTGAATGACTGCATGAGTTACAGGATTGATTTCGAGACAGCTGAAGAATTGGCATTGAGATTGGGGCTTACCCGCGTACTCGAACGAATAGGAAGCGTGAAGAAGCCATTTCCCCGCGAATTTTACCGCAAGGACTCTTTCACTCCCCCTGAATGCGACATCATCACCCGCGACTATAAGGACGAGTTACGTCGTTCACCCGAAAGATTCAACGATGCTCCGAGAGTTTGGGACTTGAAGACTGCGTATTACCTCCTTCACCCTGACGAGACTGGAAAGGATTTCCCCGCTATTCTCAAGGCTATTGATGATGGCGAAGACCTTGCTGAACTTTCCGGAAACCTCAACGCTGAAATAGACTCTTACGACGGCCTCCGCGATGTTATGAACGGTTTAGACCTTCCATTGATCCCTGTTCTCACTAAAATGGAGAATCACGGAATACGTCTTGACCCTGAAAAATTCGCGTCGTTACAGGCTGAACTTGAGGGTAGAACTGCTGACATCGAGGCACAGCTCACAGCGTCAACGGGCTTCCGCATAAACATAAATTCCCCCATGCAGGTATCACAGCTATTATTCGAGCGTCTAGGCTTCACCCCCACAGCAAAGACGAAGTACAGGGAGTCATACTCAACGGGGGCGGGCGTTCTTGAGAAACTTGCCTCCGAGCCGGGCGGTGAAATTCCCGCGATGATTCTCGAATACCGCGAACTCTCAAAGATGCTGACAGGCTTCGTCATTCCGCTCCAGAAAGCTGCCGACAAAGACGGGATAATCCACACGACATTCGAACCTTCATTCACGGGAACAGGGCGGTTAAGTTCACGAGACCCTAACTTGCAGAACATACCGACGTTCGGGAAGTGGGCGGAGAAAATCAAGGCCGGTCTAGTCCCAGTGAACCCTGAAAACGTATTTGTCTCGGCGGATTATTCGCAGATTGAGCTTCGTGTTCTCGCGTACATGTCGGGCGAGGAGAGATTGATTGAGGCATTTGCTGACGGAAGGGACATTCACACGGAGACTGCTTCGTGGGTCTTCGGGGTCATTCCTGAGTTCGTTACTCCTGAGATGAGACGGGCCGCGAAGGTGATAAACTTCGGGCTTCTCTACGGCATGAGCACGTTCGGGCTTTCTGAGAGGCTGGGTGTCGGACGGGCTGAGGCTAAGGACGTAATGACGCGGTACTTTGACGCGCTTCCGGGCATTCAGAATTTCCTTGACGGACTTGTTGATGACGCGAAGAAGAGAGGATACTCACGGACGCTTGCGGGAAGGATAAGGCCGATAAAAGGAATAAATGCCAAAGGTCAGGCACTCGACCGCGCACTCATAAATTCACCGATACAGGGTACGGCTGCTGATACTGCGAGGAGGGCCATGATAAACTTCTCGAAATCCGGCTGTGCTGAATTGTTCCTTCAAGTTCACGATTCACTGGTCTGCGAATGCCCTGCGAAAGATTCTGAGGAGGTCTCACAAAATCTCCGCAGGATTATGATTAACTCAGGCGGCAAAATTCCGCACCTCGAAGCTGAGGCGAAAACTGGAAGATCACTCGCCGATGTGTAAAATTGCGTAGTTTATGCTAAAATTACAAAATCGTAGAAACTACGTAGTACAAAATTCACAGAAAGAAGGTTTTATTAAATCATGATGAAGTTCCTGCGTACACAAATGAAATGGATAATGGCAATAATTGTCGTTGCCTTCCTGCTTTCGACGTTCCTGATGTACGAGGGCAGGGGAACAAGGAGGACACCTTCCCGAAATCCAGACGGTACGATGGCGGATTACGAGGTCGCACAGATCAACGGACGCTCGCTGATGCGCTCCGAACTCGAACAGCGTCTCAGGAATTACCTCAGCACCTACAGCACTAGGAGCATGACGTCAATCGACATGCCCGCAATATACAGGTCGGTACTCGATCAGGCAATACTTGAGTCACAGCTCACAAAGGAAGTTCAGGAAAAGGGAATCACTGTATCGGACGCAGAGGCTGATCAGGCCATGAAGAATTATGCCGACACATATTTCCCGACACGCGAGGCTTTCTATCAGGTTCTCGCAAATTCAGGGTTAAAGCCTGAGGACTACAAGAAGAGTCTTGCGCGTCAGATGGCTGCGGACAGGTTAATGCGCGAGGCAATTGGAGACGTAACAGTGAGCGAGGACAAAGCTGTTGAGTACTATGAGACGATGAAGGGGATACTTTTCTCGAGGCCGGAAGGATTCATGATTCACATGGCCGACTTCAACAACAGTGCAGACGCTGAGAATTTCAGAGCGAAGATTGCAGGCGGCGGGAGCTGGGACGTTGTTGCTTCAAACGACGCGGCATCAATGGACATAATCAACATCACGAAAACGCCCGTAATGCTTCCTTCAAGCGCGCTCACTGCGGGCACGCTTGGTGTACTTGCATCGCTTGACATCGGAACGGTGAGTCCTGTGTTCGAGATCTCGAGCGGGGATTTCGCGGTTGCTATGAAGGCTTCACACGTTGAGGCAGGGTCTACTCCTTATGACGAGGTAAGCGGAGACATCAAGACGCTCCTCACACAGCAGGAGGAACGCAACAGGCTTTCGGCATATGAGGAGTCATTGAGGCAGAAGGCTAACGTTGTGATTAACGACGAGGAACTTTTCGCAAGCCCGGCAGTGTCTCATGATAACGCGCAGTCAGGGGATGTTCTCCCGCTCATGATTGTCGAGGAGACCAGCGATGACGAAAAACTCGAAGAAACGCCCGCACCTGTAGCAGTGAGTGAGGACAAGCCCGGAGAAATTCCTGCTCCTGTGGAGGTAGTCAGTGAGGAGAAGACAGAGGAGACTCCTGCACCAATTGAAGAAGTCAGCGAGGATAAGCCCAAAGAAGTCCCTGCACCTGTTGAGGCAGTAAGTGAGGATAAGCCCAAAGAAGTCCCCGCACCCGTTGAAATCGTCAGCGAGGAAAAGACAGAGGAAGTTCCTGCACCTGTCGAAGTCGTGAGTGAAGAGAAGGCAGAGCAGACTCCCGCACCCGTTGAAATCGTCAGCGAGGAAAAGACAGAAGAAGCCCCTGCCCCTGTCGAGGTCGTAATCGAGGAAAAGGCAGAAGAAACTCCAGCGCCCGTTGAGGTTTTAGTCGAGGATAAAACCGAGGAAGCTCCTAAACCTGTTGAGGCAGCAAGTGAGGATAAGCCCGAAGAAGTCCCCGCAACTGTTGAGCCAGCAAGTGAGGACGAAACAGCAGTAACAGTATCACAGGATATTTCCGACGATATACAGAAGTAACACAGGAAGTGATTTGTACATGGCAACACCACAGCGCAATGACATACACAAGATACTAATCATAGGTTCTGGCCCGATAGTAATCGGCCAGGCCTGCGAGTTCGACTACTCAGGGACACAGGCTTGCAAGGCTCTTCGTTCGCTGGGATATGAGGTCGTACTCGTGAACTCCAACCCCGCAACGATTATGACCGACCCCGAAATGGCCGACATAACCTACATTGAGCCGCTCAACCCTGAACGTCTCGAAGCCATTATCGCCCGCGAAAGACCCGATGCCCTCCTTCCAAACTTAGGGGGGCAGTCCGGCCTCAACCTTTGCGCCGAACTCCACAAAGCCGGCATTCTCAAGAAGTACAACGTTGAGGTAATCGGTGTTCAGGCTGACGCAATCGAACGCGGCGAGGATCGTGTAGAGTTCAAGAAGACAATGCAGACTCTCGGAATCGACATGGCTCGCTCACAGGTTGCATACTCGGTCGATGAGGCTCTGAATATCGCTGAGGAACTGGGCTATCCCGTAGTCCTTCGACCTGCCTACACTATGGGCGGAGCTGGCGGAGGCTTAGTCTACAACCGCGATGAACTCCGTACAGTCTGCGAGCGTGGATTGCAGGCAAGTATCGTCCATCAAGTTCTGGTTGAAGAGAGCGTATTGGGCTGGGAAGAGTTAGAGCTTGAGGTAGTCCGCGACAAGAACAACAACATGATAACCGTCTGCTTCATCGAGAACGTTGACCCTATGGGCGTTCACACGGGCGACTCGTTCTGCGTTGCCCCAATGCTCACGATAAGCGCGGAATTGCAGGCAAGGCTTCAGGAGATGGCCTACAGGATTGTCGAACACATAGGCGTTATCGGCGGGACAAACGTACAGTTCGCGCACAACCCCAAAACCGGGCGCGTCATAGTGATTGAGATTAACCCGCGAACATCGAGATCGTCGGCTCTTGCGTCAAAGGCTACGGGCTTCCCGATTGCTCTTGTGTCGGCAAAACTCGCGGCAGGTCTCACCCTTGCTGACATAGCTTGCGGGAAATACGGCACACTCGACAAGTACACTCCGGGCGGTGCGCCTGATACGTCGGGGAATGGTTATGTTGTTGTGAAGTTTGCGCGCTGGGCGTTCGAGAAGTTCAAGGGAGTTCAGGACAAACTGGGGACTCAGATGCGCGCTGTCGGTGAAGTCATGAGCATAGGCAAGAATTTCCGCGAGGCTTTCCAGAAAGCTGTACGTTCGCTTGAGAAAGACAGGTACGGTCTCGGCCATGTCAAAAACTTCAACAGTCTCACGAAATCTGAATTGCTCGGAATGCTTGAGTACCCGACGAGTGAACGCTACTTCATCATATACGAGGCTTTGAGGAAAGGCGCGACTGTCGACGAGATTCACGCTCTAACTCACGTCAAGGCATACTTCCTTGAGGAGATGAAAGCTCTTGTTGACGAAGAAGAAAGCATAAAGGCGGGCGGTCTCAACGATGAGGCACTAGCTCAGGCAAAACGCGACGGATTTTCGGACAGGTATCTCGCGGGACTTCTCGGTGTCAGCGAGCAGAGCATCAGGGAACGCAGGGAGGCTTTGGGAATCGTCGAGCACTGGGAGGGCGTTCACGTCAGCGGCACTCAGGACGGAGCATATTACTACTCGTCATACAGCACGGCGGGCGACAACAAAGTCTCAGACAATCGCAAAGTCATGATACTCGGAGGCGGCCCGAACAGAATCGGACAGGGTATCGAGTTCGATTACTGCTGTGTACATGCTGCCCAAAGTCTCCGCAAACTCGGCTTCGAGACGATAATCGTCAACTGCAACCCTGAGACCGTAAGCACGGACTATGACACTTCCGACAAGCTATACTTCGAGCCTCTGACACTTGAGGACGTTCTCAGCATTTACCGCGAGGAAAATCCCGTCGGAGTAATCGCGCAGTTCGGTGGACAGACACCGTTAAATCTCGCCTCAGAGCTTGAACGTAACGGCGTTAAGATTCTCGGAACGTCGCCCGAAATCATAGACCTCGCGGAGGACAGGGGCCGCTTCAAATCCGTCATGGACTCGCTGGGTATCCCAATGCCTGAGTCTGGAATGGCGGCAACACTCGATGAAGCTCGTGAAGTCGTTGCGAGGATAGGTTATCCCGTAATGGTGAGACCGTCATACGTTCTCGGAGGTCGCGGAATGGAAATCGTCTACGATGAGGAGAGTTTAGCGAATTACGTCCGCGCGGCTGTTGGAGTTACCCCTGACAGGCCGATACTGATTGACCGTTTCCTGAACCACGCGCTTGAATGCGAGGCTGACGCTATCTGCGACGGTACTCATGCTTACGTTCCTGCTGTCATGGAACATATAGAACTTGCGGGGATTCATTCGGGAGACTCGGCTTGCTTCCTTCCGTCGAGACACATATCACCCGAAGCACTGTCAACCATCAAGGAATACACTCGTAAAATCGCTGAGGCAATGCACGTTGTCGGCCTGATGAACATTCAGTACGCGATCGAGGCCGGAAAAGTCTTCGTACTTGAGGCAAACCCAAGAGCATCGAGGACAGTCCCGCTTGTGTCGAAGGTTTGCGGGATTCGTATGGTTCCTCTTGCTGTCGAGGCTATTACACGCGAACTTACGGGAAGGCCATCACCGTTAGAATCACTCGGCGAGAGGGTGATACCGTATTACGGCGTTAAGGAGTCAGTATTCCCGTTCAACATGTTCCAAGAGGTTGACCCTCTGCTTGGCCCTGAAATGAGGTCGACGGGCGAGGTCTTAGGGCTTGCGTCAATGCCGGGCGAGGCTTTCTTCAAGGCTGAGGAGGCTGTGGGAGCAAAGTTGCCATTGTCGGGAACTGTGCTGATTGCCGTTAGCGACTCCGACAAGAAGGACATCGTTCCTATCGCGCAGAAATTCAGCTATGCGGGCTTCGGGATTCTTGCGACTCAAGGGACGTTTGAGGCTCTGAGAAATTCCGGCGTTGAGTGCGAATGCGTCGGTTCAGGAAGGCCGGACGTTCTCGACCACATAATCAATGGTCAGGTTCAAATGGTCATCAACACTCCGCGTGAAAAGGCTCTCACGAAGTCTGGGAGCATTCTCAGGCGTGGAGCTGTGAAGATGGGGATACCGTATGTTACGACACTTGCGGCGGCTGATGCTGCCATCGAGGGAATAATGACGGTGAAAGCGAAGGGCACAAATTCCCAGTCGCTGAAGTCCATAAAGGAATGGCACAACCTGATACACTAAGGCAAAAAATTTCGGCACTCCTTGAAGTTCGGGGAGTGCTTTTATTTTAGAGAAGAGGAGGAATTTTTATGCGTAAAAGTTCGTTATTAGCTTTCGTAATCGTGGCTTTTGTTGCATCAACGGCGTTTGGAAATCCCACTGATGAATTGTTCAAGGCTGTACAGGCTAGCGATTCCACACCAGAGCAAGTGCGTTCACTGATTGAAGCGGGGGCGGACGTTAACGCAGAGGCAAGAATCACCCTCACAGTTTCGGGAAAGACTGAGACGAACATAGGGACGGTCTTAATGGCAGCGTGTGAGAACAACGATAACCCTTCAATAGTTGAGATTGTCAGGACTCTGATTGATGAGGGAGCTTTCCCGGGCGCAAAAGTTCAGGGAGAGCCTGTTGCTTTGATGACAGCTGTGAGCGCGAATTTGAGGCCTGAATTATTCAAACTGCTGCTTGAGTCTGGCGTGGACTTGGAGACAAAGGCAGGAAACGGCGCAAACGCTCTGATGCTAGCGGCAATGAATACGAGCTACCCTGAGATTTTCGTGGCACTAGTCAATGAGGGTGCAGACACAACGTTGAAGGACAAGAGACGGAGGACTCTTCAAGATTACGTAGCGAATAACAGGAATCCGGCTGCAAGAGAAAAGCTGCAGTCAATGATGAGTCTTACGGAAGAGTTGTTCAAGGCAGTACAGGACAGCAGCACAACGCCTGAGAAGGTACGCGAACTTGTCCAGAAAGGCGCACTCGTTAATGCTGCGTTTGAATACGACGCTGGAGAAAAGCACCCTGAGGCAGCGAAGAAGGTTCGCGAATTGAGAACTGAGCTTGTCAAGGCCTTGGAGAAGAAAAACGAAGCGCGAGTTCAAGAGCTTGTGGCAGAGATGTCCAAATATAGCCGAGATGTCTACAACGGAAAGAGCAACGTACTTCACGCAGCATTGCTTTGCGGCGCTTCTCCTGAAGTGATCCGTGAAATTGTGAGGAGCGGTGCTGACGTAAATGCTGAAGACAGGGACACTTGGGGGTTTATAAATGCCTTGCTGAAAAATTACGACGCTTCGACAATAATGGCAATGATTGAAGCAGGCGCCGATGTCAACAAAAGAGCCACTAACGGGTTCACTCCTTTACTTGTTGCGGCTGGGACGACATCAGATCCCGAAGTAATAAGAATTCTCCTTGAGGTCGGTGCGGATGTAAGCGCTAAGTATGATGGTAGGAGCGTTATCGATTTTGGTAAAAGGAACAGCAACGAGAGCGTGAATAAATTCATCAGTGAGAACGAGTCGCACTTTAAGAAAGTCATAAGTGCTACCGAGGAATTATTCACAGCATTACAAGACAGCTCCACGACGCTCGAAAAGGTCAACGCGCTAATTCAAGACGGAGCCTCAGTGAATGCAGTATCAGAGATTGAGCTGACGAATGCGAACGGCATGAAGTGGAAAGGTCGGGTGAATCCTCTGATGCTGGCTTCTGCTTACACATCAGACCCGGAAATCATAAGAGCCTTAGTTAGAGCGGGGGCGGACGTGGAAGGGAAATTGATGATTGAAAAGGGATTCAGTTTTACACCGTTGATTTTCGCCTCAGCTTGGGGAAATAATCCCGAAAACGTAAGGGCACTGATTGAGTGCGGGGCAAACGTCAATGCAAGAACTGAACGCGGATTTACGGCCTTGATGGCTGTTGCTGGGACTGACAACGTAAATGTAGCAAGAGTACTTCTTGATGCAGGTGCAAAGAAGAAGCTCAGAAACAGTCGTGGGGAAAGTGCCATCGACATAGCGGCGGAAAATCCAACGAGAAGCCCTGAAATGAAGAAGCTTTTGGGTAAGTAGCAAAAAGAAAATGCCCCCTGATAGAGTTCGGGGGGCGTGTTTTATTTCCTGTAAAGTCCTAATCTTGACGCAAATATCCTGAGCATGAAAGTGATGAGCCTGAGATTGTTCTTCCATCTTCCCGGCTCTTGAAGCATTCTGTAAAGCCACTCAAAGCCAATCTTCTGCACCCACGAAGGCGCACGCATCAAGTTCCCGCTGAATACGTCAAAAGCTCCTCCGACTCCGACGCATAATATCCCGCCGAGCCTTTCACGATGACGGTACACCCACTTCTCCTGTCTTGGCTGTCCCATTGCCGCAAGAAGAATTTTCGCTCCAGTCCGTGAAATATCATCAGCAATACTTTCGTCCCTTATGTCGAAATATCCATCTCTAGCTCCGGCAACAACAAGTCCCTGGAATCTCTCGCTCAATATCTCCGCGCATCGCCTCGCTGTATCTCCTGCAGCCCCGCAGAAGTAAACCGGCCAGCCTTCAGCCGCGGCAGTCCTGCACAAGTTCTCAGCGAAATCTATCCCGGCAACTCTCTCCTGAACAGGACAGCCAAGTATCTTCATTCCTATGCAAAGACCTGACCCGTCAGCAAGCCTCATTGATGACCATTTCACTATCTCCGAAAATTCCGGGTCATCAACGACCGTCTCCATTCCTATTGCGTTGAGGGTTACGATCAACTTTGCTGACGATGGGTCTGCGTTCTGGATTAGCCCGCGAGCTTTAGAGATTGCGTAATTCATTGAAACGTTGTCGAAATCAACTCCCCACAATGACGGAGATTTACCCGGCTTCTTGCTGAGAATATGACGGAATACTATTACTGCAAGAACTATAATCCCCGCTATCGTCCACTTCTCCCACGCTGCGGCCATGCTCGTCAAAGCACAAAGTCCCGCTACAGACTGCACAGCCTCAGAGTGTTCGACACCTTTACTCAGCATATCACCATAAATCTTTCCGCCCTTGCTCGGTTCTGAGTCTGTCATTATCCCCTTCACGAACGATACGAGAAATTCAGCCGCAGGGATCGCGAAAAGTCCCAGCGAGAGGAACAGAACGGTGCTAAGTACGATGCCCTTTGTTGTACCCATTATTGAAGTTCCAGCAACAAGAAAGCCCCACATTGAGGAGAGAGCTTTACCTGCTTGACGGTAGACGTTCCCGAATCGAGACCAGAATGCCGCAATCATCATCATTCCCGCAAAGGACATGAAGAACTCCCCCGCACCTGTCGCAATACACACCGACATCATGAGGACGAAAGTTACAGCGAGAACATGGCCGGTCAATCCAGGAATTTCGTCCATATACCTGAATATGAAAGGGAAGAAGCTGAACCAAACTGTTCCCGCTATAAGCGAGAATGTTGGAGTAAGGTATATATACTCGCCGTCAGGGAAGCGTATGAAGTGTACAGCAGGGCCGTAGTACGTACAGAGGAGGCCGATCACAGGATATAGCCAACGCCAATGAGAGTCGTGGTAAATGTTCTCGGAAATTCCGGCGAAAGCGGCGAGCATTGCACCCGCCACAACAATTTTAGCGTCTCTGCTCCCAAACCACAGCGCGAGAATCATGAACGCAGCAACAAGAACTATATCACGAAAATATCCGTACTGCCTCGCGTCAAGAAGCGTCTTTATGTAACGCTGTACCCCTATGCAGACTCCGGCCATGATTAAACAGCCGATAATTACGAAAATATTATCTTGCATCAATGCGTTTCAATCCATCCATGTAAGGCACAAGTGCATCGGGGATTGTTATTGAGCCGTCCTCGTTCTGGTAATTCTCGATAACGGCGATTAAAGTTCTTCCGACAGCGATTCCGGAACCGTTGAGGGTGTGAGCGAATCTTGGCTTTCCTCCGTCTGAAGGCCTGTAGCGTAACTGCATTCGCCGGGCCTGGAAGTCCTCGCAGTTCGAGCATGAGCTGATTTCGCGGTACTTGTTCTGGGACGGCAGCCATACTTCGAGGTCATATGTCTTGCATGAGCCGAAGCCTATATCGCCGGAGCATAAATTCACGACATGGTATGGGAGTTCGAGAATCTTCAGGACATCTTCAGCATCAGATGTGAGCTTTTCGAGTTCGTCATAGCTCGTCTCAGGAGTGCAGATTTTCACCATCTCAACCTTGTCGAACTGGTGCTGTCTCATCAATCCCCTGACATCGCGCCCAGCGCTTCCAGCCTCTCTCCTGAAGCATGGCGTGTAAGCCGTGTAGTATTTCGGCAAATCCTTCTCCTCAAGAATACTCTCACGGTTAAGGTTAGTGAGAGGGACTTCAGCGGTCGGGATCAGCCATAGGTCATCATTCTGCAGCTTGTACAAATCCTCCGCGAACTTCGGGAGCTGTCCAGTACCCTCGAGAATCGCCGAGCGTACCATGAAAGGCGGCTCAACCTCCAAGTAACCGTGCTTCTTCGTGTGAAGGTCAAGCATGAAATTTACGAGGGCACGTTCCATTCTTGCTCCGAGACCCTGCAAGACCGTGAATCGGCTCTGTGCAAGCATGACTCCCTTCTCGAAGTCCATTATTCCGAGTGCTTCCGCGACATCCCAGTGCGGCTTTGGCTCGAACGTGAACTTCTTTGGCTCTCCCCATGTTCGGACTACGGGATTGTCGTTCTCATCGTTTCCGACTGGGGTCGTCTCGCTGAGTTTGTTGGGGAGCGTCATGAGGTAGCCGTGAAGTTCCTCCTCAACGTCAGCAAGCTCCGTGTCAAGCTCCTTAATCTTGTCGCCAATAGCTTTAATCTCGGCTTTGAGAGCGTTAACGTCAAGCGAGGGGTCATTCTTCGCCATTCCTATACGCTTTGAGCCTTCATTGCGCTTTGCCTTGAGGTCTTCTGTCTCGCCGATTATTTTGCGGCGTTTAGCGTCAAGCCCTGTGAGAATGCCCAAGTCGAAATCATGCTTCCTGTTCTTGAGCATTCCTGCATATTCGTCCATGTTCGAGAGAATATATTTTATGTCAAGCATTGTAGATTTTCCCTTCTGTTGTTGTTGACTGTCTCACATTCCGTAAAAGATTCGCCATCTCAATCGCTCCTAACGCACAGTCTGAGCCTTTGTTTCCGGCTTTGCTTCCTGCGCGGATTAGAGCCTGCTCGAGTGTATCACATGTAAGTACTCCGAATAATACGGGTACTCTGTGCTTCAGTCCGACTGTTGCAAGACCCTTTGAGCATTCGGCGGCAACGTAGTCGAAGTGCGGCGTGTCTCCGCGAATTACAGCACCCAGTGCGATTACAGCGTCATATTTCCCAGTGAGTACGACTTCCTCAGCGATCAGGGGAAGTTCCCATGCTCCTGGAACCCAGAATATGTCGATTGCGCTTGCTGAAACGTCATGACGCATCAGGGTATCTTTTGCGCCGTCAATGAGACGTGTCGTTACTATGTCGTTGAAACGCGAGGCTATTATTGCGATGTTGAGACCTGTGCCGATTAGCTTTCCTTCTGTTACTTTCACTGTAATATTTCCTCCTTCAGAATATATGCCCCATTCTATCAGCTTTAGTGCCGAGATATTTTTCGTTGAACTCATTGGGGCTGATTACGATCGGGACGCGCTCGGTAATTTCAATGCCGTACTGTTCAAGGCCGGAGATTTTTCCGGGATTGTTGGTCATCAGGCGGATACGTTTGAGGCCCAAGTCCTTGAGGATTTCCGCGCCTGTTCCGTACTCCCTCATGTCTGGCGGGAAACCTAACGCGACGTTAGCGTCAACGGTATCAAGGCCTTCGTCCTGCAGCTTGTAGGCACGCAGCTTGTTGAGGAGACCGATTCCGCGGCCTTCCTGACGCATGTAGAGTAATGCCCCTCGTCCTTCGTCAGCAATCATCTTCATTGCTGTGTGAAGCTGAGGCCCGCAGTCGCATCTCAACGAGCCTAGAACGTCCCCTGTGAAACACTCGCTGTGTACTCGGACTAAGACGGGTTCGGGCGTAAGAATATCACCCATTACGAGAGCGAGGTGGGTATGAGCGTCATCGTCCTGAGTGATGCTTCGGTACGCGCTTACCTGAAATAATCCCCAAGGGGTCGGGATCGGAACGGTTAGCTTCTTCTCGACACGCTTGTATTCGTGCCGCCTTATTATTATTTCGTGTTCGTGTGTATGGCAGTCCAAATATTCATCATCTCTCTTTGCAAAGGTAATATTAGCAGAAATATTTGACCTCGCCAAAATACTTCCGCCGTGCTTCGATGATAACATCTGAATCTTTCTCGATGTCATCTATGAGCCTTCGCAGTCCTTTTTCAGGAATCATCGAATTATTGTTGCATATAATAACTTTCCCATTACTGGTTATCCACAATTTTGTAGCGTTTGGGACAGGTCGGCCTACAGCAATGCGAACATGTACAGGTTCATGGGGTTCTCCCTCGTTTGTCCAGAAATAAACTACATACCTGCCAATCTTAAAAATAGTCGGCACAGGTAATTCCTCCATCTTGTGCGTACTTCATGAACAAATCTTCATGCTTCGTTACGAAGTGCCTCAAGAATAACATCTCCAAGTAGGAATAGCCGTTATTCTCCCATCTGTACATTGGAAGCCAGCATGTAGCATCATGGAAGCCGCCTTCTACGGGAGTTTCTATGTAGACTTTGACTGTTCCGTCCGGGTACATCTCGGAATGTGTAATCTCTGTGTCATCATTGAGCGTCATGAATGGGTACATCATGATTATTCCATCTCCTTTCGGGTTATATTAGCACACAAATACGACCACAGGCATAGGTTGAACATCGTGTGCGATAAATTTTGCAGACGCTTCATGATTATGGAAGAATTAGCCCGGAACGAGGGGAAGTCCATTTCCGATTACACTCTTGATGAGCTTGACTCATTCTGGGCTTTGACAAAAGAAAGGCTTAACGTTTCCTCAAAGCAAACACCGCCGCAATAGCCATAACTGCAAAGCTCATGCTCCAAGCGCAGCCTCCTGAACTGTCGTGAAGCTCACAAGGATACCCGCAACTTTAGTCGTGAGAGGAATTGTGCAACTTAGCTTTACCGTAACACGCAAGAAGGCTCCCACTTCTGTAAGTGTGAGATGAATTGCGCTAAGTTAAGTTA
>CALGGR010000191.1 GCA_937915755.1 uncultured Fretibacterium sp.
CCAGTTTAGATTTCATATAGAGAGGAAGTTCACATTTGGGCTTCCTCTTTTTTGTTTGCAAATTTTTCCCCTAATCGTGATATAATCTCAGTATTCTAAAAATAATTATAGGAGTCAAAGTTATATGCCGACATTCAATGTTAACCAGAAGACGATTTTTGAATTGTTGTCCGACAACAGGTCTCTATTTCTCATACCAGATTACCAGCGGCCTTATGCTTGGGAAGATAAAGTTGAATGCTCTACCTTATGGGATGATGTTTGTTCCTTTGCAATTCCGGACAATGACCCCGATAGTTTTGACGAGAATGAGGAATATTTCTTAGGGCCAATCGTGACATTCAGAAATAACAAAGGGAAACTTGAAGTTATTGACGGACAGCAGAGGCTTATCACATTAGTTCTCCTATTGCGAGCTTTCTACAGTGCGTTTGGTAATCGTATGCGGGACAGCGTATCAACCGGAGTAAAAAGTCGCATAGGACAGTGCATTTGGCAAACAAATATGTTCCAGCCTAACATGAATTCACGCAAAATTGACTCCGATGTGGCAACTTACAGAGACTATGGTGAGTTCATCGCAATATTAAAGACAGGAACAGCAGGCAACAACTTTAACAGCAGGTACGCGAAGAATTACAGATTCTTCCAGACAGAAATTGAAAAACTAAAACAAGATTCCCCTAACTGTTTCTTGCCCCTTGCTGTCAGGATCATGGAGAACTGCATAGTCCTTCCCATTGAGGCTGATTCACAAGATACAGCACTGCGAGTCTTCTCAACTATGAATAACAGAGGCAAATCGCTTTCTGATTCTGACATATTCAAAGCACACCTCTACAAAGCGTTCTTAAATGATGGTGACAATGCAAAAGACAGCTTCATCACCAGCTGGAGGAGACTCGAAAATATCTGCGGGCATATATTCAGCAAGAACAACGATAATCCCATAGACGAAATTTTCACGCGCTACATGTATTTCGAGCGGGCAAAAAGGGGCAACAAAAAATCAACAGTCGTCGCTTTGCGAAAATTCTATGAGGATAACGATTACGAACTACTTCGCAAGTATCACAAGCAAACTTTCTCCAACATTATGGATCTGGCTGAGTTCTGGAATGACGTGGCTAACCAAAGCATGGCAAGATTCTCTGACAGAGTTTTACGCAGACTCTTCGTTCTTCATTACGCTCCAAACAGCATGTGGACGAACATAACCTCAGTGTATTTTTTGCAGAATAGAGATTCGGAAGGTCGCCTTGATGACGAGAAATTCTATACATTCCTCAGCAGAATTATAGCGTTCACATGGGCTCGTGCTTTGATAGGGGACGGTGTCGCTCAATTCCGTGACCCTATATTTTCAGAGATGGTAAATATCGTAGGCGGTAAAGAAGTTACGTTCAGAAAGTTCATGCCCGGCGCAGGAGGAATTGTGGATGCTTTTAATAGGTACGCGTTCTCCAACAATAAGCGAATGACTAAGGCAATGCTTGCTTGGTATGCCTTCAATGACGAATCACAGGAACTCATCCGACCTTTGGAGACACCTTTTGAAGCCGAGCACATTTACGCAAAGAGTATAATTCCGCATATAGCCTCTATTGATGAGATCGGCAATAAATCTCTTCTGGAGCCACATATAAATAGACTCGTGGCCAATCTCGATTTTCCGAACAAAGCTAGATATTACATAGGCGAAGTTGAAATTGCAGGAAAGCCAGTAAAGACACAGATACACGATTTGCATAAACTCGCTCATACCCTGAAGGATTTCACTGAGCAGGATATTGCACGGCGTACCCAAAAAATTATCAACGATTTTATACAGTTTGTCGCCGACAACGGCTATAGCTTCTGCATAAAGTGAGCATAAACTTGACGGCGTATTTTCCGGCGCACCTCCGCAAATACCGCCTGTGTCTGTGAGCGATTAAAACGGTTTTTCGTCGGGCTTCACTGGGCGTTCCTCAAGCTGTTCCCATGATATTGTCTTTGGACGCTTCAATATTGTCTCGTCAGCGCAAAGTACCTTCACTTTCAATACGCGGTTGATGTAGGCTATTTCAAGAATGTTTCCTTCACGAACTTCGCTTGATGGTTTGCATTCTCTTCCCTCGAGACGGACTGCACCCAACTCTATCATCTCTTGTGCTACAGTTCGACGCTTTACAAGACGCGCTAACTTCAGAAATTTGTCGAGCCTCATAAATTTTATGCCTCCTATTTAGAATATTTATTAGTATATCAGGTTTGATGGGGACAAAAAAAAATTCCCCCCGACTTTCATCGAGGGGATTGAGTTTCTTCACTACGCCGAAACGATTTCCTTTATCTTCATCAGTCGGCTTAACGTTGATCTGTCCTGTTCGTCAAGCTTCATGCTGATGTATCGTATCGTCTCAGCCAAATTCGGAATCATCACGTATTCCAGAGCGTTGACCCTTCGTCTCGTGCGCTCAATCTCTCCGGCCATGAGGCGAATCGCTTTCTCCTCTGCCGCAAGGTGCAGAAGTTTCACGATTATCCCGCTGAACTGTTCCAGAGCAGCATCAAGCAGTAACGGAACATTCACAAACCCGTAGTTCACGGGGTTACCCTCCTGCTTAACGTCGTACTCAGGTACCATAACGCTCATCACGTTATGCCACGTTACAGAGAGCGTTGACTTCGCGCCCGGAAAAATCAGTGCCTGCTCCAAGATTTCAGGTGTCGTCTGTGCGCGTGATAACACGAATGTCCCGTAGCACTCCGCAAGTTCCTTCTCGACAGCCTCGCGGAGTTCTTTGCCAGCGCGAGCCTTTTCCAAGAATGCCTTGATCAGCGCGTCCTGCTTGTCCTTCAAAAGTTTGTGGCCACGTTTCGCAACCGCAAGCCTCTTCTTCAGGCGGGACAATTCCATTCGGTTGGGGTTGACGTTGATTCTCGCCATCGTCAGAACCCTCCTTTATTCCTCGCCCTTCTCAGCCTTAGCTTTCAGTAACGGGTTGAGGTATTTCTCGATGTACGCGTCGCGGATTCTCTTGAGTTCCTTCACAGGTATCATCGTCAGCAAGTCCCAGCCGAGTTCAAGAGTTTCCTTGATTGTACGGTTCTCGTACTCGCCCTGACGTACGTACCTGTCCTCGAATACCGTTGAGAATTTTGCGAACGCTTTATCCTCGTCAGAAAGCGCACCTTCTCCGAGAATGACCGCAAGCTCCTTAGCCTCTTTGCCTCTCGCGTAGGCCGCAAAAAGCTGGTTCATCAAGTCGGCGTGATCCTCGCGGGTCTTGTCGCGTCCGATACCCTTATCCTTCAGACGTGAAAGCGAAGGCATAACGTCAACAGGCGGGTAAATTCCCTGTCTGTGAAGGCTTCGGCTGAGGATGATCTGCCCCTCAGTGATGTAGCCCGTAAGGTCGGGAATCGGGTGGGTCTTGTCGTCCTCAGGCATCGTAAGAATCGGAATCTGAGTGATTGAGCCGCTCTTGCCCTTCAGTCTTCCAGCCCTCTCGTACATCGTCGCAAGGTCGGTGTAAAGGTAACCAGGGTAGCCGCGACGTCCGGGAACTTCCTTACGTGCCGCAGAAATTTCACGAAGAGCCTCGCAGTAGTTCGTGAGGTCTGTAAGGATTACGACAACGTGCATGTTGCACTCGAACGCAAGGTACTCCGCCGCTGTCAATGCGATACGAGGTGTTGATATACGCTCGATTGCGGGGTCATCTGCAAGGTTGATGTAGAGAACCGTGCGCTGTAACGCTCCCGTCCTTCTGAAGTCCTCCATGAAGAATGATGCTTCCTCGAACGTGATACCCATTGCCGCGAATACAACCGCGAAATCCTCATGGCCGCTGATAACCGTCGCCTGACGCGCTATCTGTGCCGCCATTCTGTTATGAGGAAGTCCTGACGCTGAGAATATTGGGAGCTTCTGGCCTCTGACCATCGGGTTAAGTCCGTCAATCGTCGATATTCCAGTCTGAATGAACTCCGAAGGGAAGTCGCGCGAAAACGGATTCATCGGCATACCGTTAATGTCGATGTTCTGCTCGGGGATTAACGTTGCTCCTCCGTCAATAGGCTCACCGCGTCCGTTGAAGACTCGTCCCAACATGTCGCGTGATACAGGGAGCGTTAGAACCTTTCCCAAGAAGCGAACCTTTGCGTCCTCGTTCTCGATTCCTGTCGTTCCCTCGAAGACCTGAACCAATGCTCTGTCGCTCTCGATTTCAAGAACTTTTCCGCGTCTCTTGTCCCCGTTTGCGAGTGTGATTTCGACCAGCTCGTCATAACGTACGTCCTGAGTCTTCTCGACCATCATAAGCGGGCCGGATATGCTCGATATCGTCCTATACTCTCTAGGCAGCATTGTTCTCACCTCCGACGGGGATTATTCCGTTTATCTGCTCCTTGATTGTGTCGTCGAGCTTGTCAATCTGGCCGATGTCCTTCTCCTCAAGGTATCTCATTCTCGCAATCTGCTCACGAACAGGAAGGTTAAAGAGCTTGTTCATGGCCGCGCCCTTGTGGAGTGCGTCAATTCCCGCATGATGGAACGCGACAATCGTCTTCAGCATCTTGAACTGCTTATCCATCGAAGCATACGTGTCAATCTCGTGGAAAGCGTTTTGATGTAGGAAGTCCTCGCGGAGTGATTTTGCTGTCTCCATTACCATGCGTTCATCGCGTGAGAGTGCGTCGATTCCTACGAGTCTCACTATTTCGTTGAGCTGTGATTCCTGCTCAAGAAGGCTCATTGCTTCAACACGAAGTCCGCTCCACTGGTCATCAAATTTCTCGTCCCAGTACGGGTCAAGCCTCTCCGTGTAGAGCGAGTAGCTGTTAAGCCAGTTGATTGCCGGGAAGTGCCTCTGATACGCAAGGTTAGCGTCAAGTCCCCAGAATACCTTTGTAACGCGCAGTGTGTTCTGGGTAACAGGCTCTGAAAGGTCTCCGCCGGGAGGTGAAACTGCCCCGATTACGGTAATTGAACCTTCGCGGCCGTCCTTGCCGTTGACGATGCAGCGTCCAGCCCTCTCGTAGAATGACGCAAGACGTGTTCCAAGATATGCGGGGTATCCTTCTTCGCCCGGCATTTCCTCGAGTCGTCCTGACATTTCGCGGAGTGCCTCTGCCCATCGGCTTGTCGAGTCGGCCATTAGTGCGACCGAGTAGCCCATGTCCCTGTAGTACTCAGCGAGCGTGATTGCCGTGTAAACGCTGGCTTCACGGGCTGCAACGGGCATGTTGGACGTGTTTGCGATGAGTGTTGTACGCTTCATCAAGGGCTGACCGGTCTGAGGGTCGTCAAGCTCCGGGAACTCAAGAAGAACGTCCGTCATCTCGTTTCCACGCTCTCCACAGCCAACGTAAACAACTATCTGAGCCTGTGCCCACTTTGCGAACTGGTGCTGAATGACCGTCTTCCCTGAACCGAAAGGCCCGGGAACGCAAGCTGTTCCGCCGAGCGCAACGGGGAAGAATGCGTCAACAACCCTCTGCCCTGTCGTCATTGGTACGTTCGGCGCAAGACGAGTCTTAACGGGGCGCGGCTTACGGACAGGCCAACGCTGGAGCATCTTCACTTCATGCTTTGTTCCGTTGTCGTCGATTACTGCGATTACTTCCTCGATTGTATGCTCGCCCTTCTCGATTTTTGCTACCTTACCTTTGACACCGTAAGGCACCATTATTCTGTGTTCAACGACTACGGTCTCCTGAACTGTTCCGAGAATGTCGCCCGCTATAACATCGTCGCCGACCTTGACCTTCGGGGTGAAGTCCCACTTCTTGTTACGGTCAAGTGCAGGGACGCTGATTCCCCTCGAAATGTAGGGGCTTTTAGCGGCTTTCTCGATGAGTTCAAGCGGCCTCTGTATACCGTCGTAGAACTGCTCAATGATTCCCGGCCCAAGCTCGACGCTCAAAGGTTCGCCCATTGAAACAACGGGTTCGCCAGGCATCAGTCCTGAAGTCTCCTCGTAGACCTGTATTGATGCCTTGTCGCCGTTTACCTCCAGTATCTCGCCGACGAGTCCGAGTTCGCCGATATGCACAACGTCCTGCATACTTGCGCCCTCCATTCCGCCAGCGACTACAAGAGAGCCGGAGATCCTCTCTATTACTCCTTTTATTTCCTTTTTCTCAGGCATTTAATCTCTCCCGCCTCCGTTTTATTATCGTTCCGCAAAAATATCCATACCGACAGCCTTCTCAACGCTTCCACGAATTGAGGCAAGCCCTGCGCCCGTCGCCCCTGAAGGCCCGGGAACTGGGAGAACGCTCGTATGATATTTGTCATTGATTTCCTCGACCTTCGACGTGAACTCAACGAACAAATCTTCCTGAATGAACACGACCGCGTAATCTTCCCGCGCTAACTGCTCAAGTGTCGACTCAAATGTCCCGCGTGTCTCTGGGGTAAGAATTACGCTCCTCACTCCGACTGCCTGGAATGGAAGTGCCATCTCGTAGCTTCCGATTGCCGCCATAGGTTTGTTATCTGCCATTGCTCAGAAGCCTCCTCCCAAATTCACGGTCAAGCCCTCCTGCTACACAAACGAGCGCAACCCTCATGTTGCGGGTCTCAGCCTCTTTAGTGAGAAGGTAGAGAAGGACATTCGCCGGAGCATCAATCGAGTATTTTGCGCCCTCAAGAACATTCACAAGATAGTCATCGAGCGACTTCGACACGTCAGACAGCGAAGCCTTAATGTCTCCAGTATCCTGCAAAGCTCCGAGAACTGCGCCGATGTCTGTGTGCGACAGCAACCTGCTCCAAGTTTCCTGAGGCTCATTGAGAAGCCGGGCCATGTCGTCAGGTGCTATAGTCCCGCCCTCGTGGAAGAAGGGCAACGCCTTTGCGCTCTCGTACTTCATTCGCGCGAGACGTACCGCACTCCTCAAGTTCTCAGCGTCAATCCTGTGCTTGACCCACGCGGTAATCTCAGGCATCTTCAGACCGTCAGCAACTCCGAGCATCGCCTTGAACATCTGATGGTCGATGAGTAGTTCAACGGCCTGCGCGTTCTTCGTCGCGTCCCAAAGCTGCCAGCACTGGGGGATCAAGTCCGTCAGTCCGTAAGGAAGATAGCTGTATTCCTCCGTCTCAATCGCGTTCGTGAGCAATTCTGTATCAATCGTCCCCAGCTTCGAGAGAAGGTCATAACGCCGTCCCTCAGCCTCTCCGCCTCTGACCTTGAACAGTCCCTTAAGCAACACTTTCACATTGTGGAAGTCATAGGGAAGACGGAAGATTTCGAGCAATTCCTTGTCCGGCACGAACGATTCAAGCTCCTCGCATGTCGCAAGCATCTCCGAATCTATGGCCTTGTCGAAATTCCCCGCACCTGAAATCCACTGTGAATAGCTGGTCTCACCAAGTGCCTTGAGTGCGTCGTCAACATTTGCGCTGTCCATGAGGCGCGAGAAAAATGCCGTGTCCAGTATGTGATTTTCCATACCCCGCAAACGTGCTACGGTGTATACGTAACTCACGACAACAGCACCCCCTTTTAACCCGCAATCAGACGCTTCACGACTTCGGTCTCAATGTCAGCGCGGGCATCATCAATCAGCATGTCCCACGAACAATTTGTGTCGATCCTGTCATTCCTGAGAACGAATCCGCCGGAAATGGGAAGCCTGTCGCCCGAAAGAGTCAGCTTCGTGTTGTGCGATGCGTTGTAACCGTCAAGCCATCTCTGGTCAAGGTGCTTCTCATTTTTGCCGACCAAGACAACCTCCTCGCCCGTCGAAACTGCCTGAGCAAGAAGTTTGTCCGCAAATTTCACGTACTTGTCGGGAGCCATCTCGGTCATCTGCTTCAAAGCCGCGTCAAAAGCCTCGCTCATCAACTGCTGGCGTACTCCCAAGTCAACACGTTTAGCGTCAAGTTCTGCCACAATCTCGCGCCGCCTTGCAACTTCAGGCTCTTCACGGCCCAAGCGTGAGGCATACGAGTCCTGAACTTCCTTGATTTCGGCGTTGACTTTCCGGCTTATCTCGCGGACTTTCTCGTCATTCTCGGCCTCAAGTGCTTTTATCTGCGCCTGTGCTTCATTCTTTATCTTTGCTTTGATGTCAGCAAGTGCCATTCTTCAACACCTGCCCGTTTAGCCTACCTGAACTCCCATGAGCATTAATATACTCGTAAGAAGCGCAAGAACTGCATACGTCTCGACCATTGCGGGGAGGATTATGGCTTTGCCCATTGCTTCGGGCTTCTTGCCGATCATCATGATTGATGCCGCTGACGTTTTGCCCTGCCAGATTGCTGAATACCAGCCGACTACCGCTATCGGAAGGCATGACGCGAGAATCTGGAGACCCTGATTCCAGTTGAGTGCTACTGCTCCGCCGCCGCCGAGAAGTCCCAGCTTGTTGAGGACGAAGAATGCGATAAGCAGACCGTAGATGCCCTGAGTTCCGGGAAGCGCCTGAAGGATCAAGCATGAGCCGAACTTGTTGGGATCCTCAGTCATAACGCCCGCCGCTGCACCGCCTGCAACGCCGATTCCGATTGCCGAGCCGATTCCTGCAAGAGCTGCCGCAAGTGCCGCCCCGAAAAGTGCGAGTGAAAGTCCCAAGTATTCCATGATAAACGATTACTTCCTTTCGTGATGAATATTTGTGTTACTGATTTACGCCTTCACATTCACAAATTCCTGTGAGAGCGTCAACGGAGTGAACGGCTGACCGCCACCCGTGTAAAACTTGCCGAAAAACTCAACATACTGAAGCCTCAACGGGTGAACGAATGACCCCAGAATGTTTATCGCTATACTGAAGATATGTCCGCCGATTATTACGACGACAGCCACAAGCCACCCTACATACGGAATATCAGCCGCTA
Source organism: uncultured Fretibacterium sp. (assembly GCA_937915755.1). GTDB lineage: Bacteria > Synergistota > Synergistia > Synergistales > Aminobacteriaceae > JAFUXM01. The sequence continues at coordinate 8,840 of CALGGR010000191.1, forward strand.
GTCCGCCCAGAAGGTTAATGACCATTCCGATGACCGCTGAGCCGAAGCCTAATGCAAGAAGCCTGCTGTAGCTGAGAATATCTCCCAAGTATGACGTTGAGCCGTATAACGCCAAGAATCCGTTGATGACCTTCTTGATGTAATTAGGCTCGCCTTTGCCCGCGTAAATGAAGATTATCACAGCTCCGATGATTGCCATTGCCGCGCCTATCTGCACGAAGTGAGCCGGAAGCATTCCGCCGAGTCCCACACCGTACAGGCAAAGCCCGACAATAAGCAGGAACCACGATATATCGTTCCCGACAGCGTCAATAAACTCGCCGTGCCTCAGCTTGTCATACGCCGCAATCAACAACCCGAACATAAGGTGAATAACGCCGAGAAGCAGCGAAATTCCGAGTACCTGCATGGGGTTGGTCATGGGGTCAACAAGCATTAACGCATTCTTCAGCGGGATTAACGGAGGAAGGAACGAGTCGATGAAGTTCCCGAAGAATGAGCCTGAGATTACGCCGTAGATGAACGTTGACACCGAGCAGAAAAGGAACAGCTTGATGAAGTCCTTTACGCCGGGAGCTATCTTCCTGTACTTCCTGAAGACCCAGAGAATCGCCCCGAATACTACAAGCGCGTATCCAGCGTCGCCCAAGCACATTCCGAAGAATATCCAGAAGAACGGCGCAAGTAAAGGCGTCGGATCAATCCCCCTGTACGTCGGAGAGGAATAAAGCTCAGTGAGAATGTTGAACGGTCTCACAACTTCGCCGTTGTTGAGGAGCGACGGAGGTTCTTCGTCGGGTTCGGGGTCAGAGAGAGTAAGCTCGATCTCCGGGCTGATCTCCTCAATCTTCGCACGGATAGCGTCGGCCTTATCTGTAGGACACCAGAATTTCGTCAGCATTACTGACTCTGTCTCCTCGCTCATGGCCGTACCGTTGTAACGCGCTGAGAGGCTGTTGTAGTAGTCGGAGAGCTTCTGAACTGTCGGAACGTTCTCGTCCGCAAGCTCAACGATCTTCGACGCTAACTCAGCTTCCTTTGCCTCAAGTGCTGAGATTACGCCCGCGATTTTCTCCTTCTCCTCGTCAACCGTACCCGTCAAACTTGCCGGAACTTCAACGACTGAGAGTCCGTTCTTGGCGCAAAGCTCCCTGATTTCGTCCCCTACCGAGCGCGAATAAAGCAACGCGACGTAAATGTCCTGTGCCTTCTCGTCATACGGGGCGATGATTAGTTCAGTGTCGTCCTTATACTTCGAGAAGTCCCCTAATGCCGCCTTAAAGTTGCCAATATTAGCGGGCTTGATAGTGCCGACAAGTCCGGTCAGGGTCTTTGTGCCTTCCGTGAGAACCGAGAGAGAGTGAGGGAAAAATTCGAGCGACGAAAGGACTGACAAATTCAGCCTAGCTTCTGAGAGTTTCTGCCTTACGTCTCCGGCCTCGTGTTCAAGTGCGCGTGTATTATCGCAAACCGCTTTGAGATCCGTCTTTGATGCGAGTTCCGCGAGTTCCGCCATCGTAACTTCAGGGCGTTCACCGAGCATTCTGTCGAGAGCCGGTACTGGATCGACGTAATGAGGGGTGAGCGTTCTGGAAAGATAACGTACATCAGCGAGCTTCTCATCATTCCGGGAAATCAGAGCTTCAACGTCAGCGGGGCGGGAATGATTTTCCTCCGCCGAGATAATCTGACATGCCCCAGTTTCCTGAAGTGCCGCCGCAATCTCTTCATGAACGGATTTGTGATAATACAGTTCTGCCTTTTTAAGCCTGGCTACTCCCATATTTTTTCATCACCTCTTCCATTATGAATGAAGCAGCTTCGGGAATTTTGTCCTTGTGCTTGGCGTAGAAAGTTTTAGCTTCCGCCTCACGCTTGGACAGCAACGCTTTTGCTTTGGTCTCGGCTGCCTCTTCAGCTTTGCGAATCTTGTCGCGGTACTGACGGGCTGCATTCTGACGCGCTTCTTTCAGGGAAGTCTCTGCGTCCGAAGTCGCTCGGTTGAGTTTCTTCACAGCATCTTCCTTCGCTTTCTGCACTGAACTTGCAGCTTGTGCCTCAGCAGCTTTAATCTCAGCGATTGTGGAGTTATCCGCCATAGTTACACTCACCTCCTGTCCTTTACGTCTCTATGGTACGAAAGTAAATTATACAGCATTATGGGTAAAAAAATCTCCCTCCATTTTACTGAGGAGGGAGTTTGGAATTACGGAGTTAATTTCCGAGGAGGCTTAGTACGGATTGAGGAGCTGGCCTCGAAGTTCTGAACTTGGGGGAAATCTCCCTGCCAGTTCATGACAAGGAGACTTGATTATACGCCATTTCTGAATTAGATTATCATTTGCCTGACTGACCTATTTCCAGCTTTATAGTGTCCCTGCCGCTCGTGATGATTACGTTCGCATCACGTGGAGAAGTGCTGTCGTTCTCGTCAACGTCAAACAGTATCTGCTTCTCACTGCTTCCTGTAGCATTACCTGAGGTACTAGTGAAGTGAAGCCACGATGGAATTTCGTTAATCGTCCAGTTGTCCTCAGCAAGGAGCGTGAATGCCTGCGAGTTTGCCGCTTTTGACGTGAATGCGAATGTCTTCTTGCTCACTGTGGTATGAGGAGGCTGGTCGAGCTTGAGAGAATCCCTCTTCGTGGTCGTGTACGTATAGTCGAAGCGACTGTACTCCTTGAACCACTGGCGGCACTTGCCTAGGCATATACCATCTCCGACTGTGAACGTCAGGTTCATCTTCATGTTGGGGTGATTCTTCCAGTAATCCCGGCCGACTTCCCACATGAAATAGCTGTCGTACTGAAGCTGATTCTTTGAGGCTGTCGTTGCGTTTACGCCCTCCCAAGTATGCGCGGCTTTTTCGATATGATGCCCTCCGCCGCCGGGACCGTTCACGTCAGCATACCATTTCGCGCTCGCTGAATAGTCCCTCATACTGCTGTTTACGATGTTGTACTCGCTGACTGTCCATGTCTTGGAGTTAGAGTATGTTACGCCGCCTCCGACTTCAGCTGATGCTCCGTCCTTGTTGACACCTACTTTGCCGTTCACTGACCATGTAGTGCTGTCGGAGTATGTTCTTGACTGGTTGAGATTGGAGGGAGTATTTTTGATCAGTGCCACATCGTCAATGCTCATATCACCATCGTCGATATGCTGCTCAACCCCGAACCGCCTCGTATATCCCCAAAGGAAGTTATGCTTCCACCCGTCAGATTCTACGTATGAGTCGGTAAAGTTTTTGGGGACTGTCCTGTTTTCGCTCTTGACAATGTAGTAATCTTTTCCGCTTGCGAAGGAGTGAGCCGTATATATCGTGTAGCTGACCGTATTTGTCCTGCTTACTGTGTATGAGCCGCCTCCCCAGTCCGACATGTCGATAGTGTGAGGGTGCGTGAAATCGAATGTTTTGGTCTGAGCGTCAGCTATGTGTGCCAGCTCCTCATTGGCGGCGCGTATCTGTGCAGCGGACGCTTCGTTTCTCAGTGCTTCGACGCTAACGTTCCCCATCCACTGCAAGAATCTCACCCAGCGTTCAATTTGCAGTTCGCGCATTGAGAATGCCTCAGGGATAACTTCGTTCTTCTCCGGCTGTCCGTCATCGCCCTGTGTCTGATTCTCATTGGTTGATTCCTCTTCAGTGCTTGCGTCTGGTACGAGCGCATCATTGGACATCAGGTCTCCCATTTTTGGAATAATATAGTGGAAAAGATTCCTGAGTCCGTTCACTCTCTGGCAGGAAAGCCCGTAAATCTCAAGGATTCCGCTCTCCCCGAATGTGTCAGCGTCCTCAGACGAGAGTCCCAAGTCCGAACGCACCGTGTTGACGAGCGACTGGTCAGCCTCACCTATGACGATAATATCTCCGCTTTCGTAATGAGCAAGCAATTCGTCCTTGTTGTAGGGAACTTCGGGGTATTTCTCATCGCTGATCACATACCTGAGAGCGTTAACGTACCGCATTGTTACAGAGCTGTCAGCCTTCCGCTCTATGTACTCCATTCTCAAAGCCCACATCTTGAATAAATCCGCTGATGTCAGGCGGTTAACCACCTCGTCCATCGCCTCATCGATATTCCAGACATCGTTCATTGTCAGGTTGGAGTCAAGATCGGAAGAGCGTCGTGTAGGGAAAGAGTGTAGATCTCGG
>CALGGR010000192.1 GCA_937915755.1 uncultured Fretibacterium sp.
CACAGTCCAGTAATGAGCGCAAAAGCTAATCCACGTCGTTGTAGGTGAGGTAGTTGTACAAGTTAATGTAGAACTCTCTTTTGCGACGAAGATGAGCGAAGTAACGAGAGTGCAGGTGAGCAAGGTAGTAATCGTAGAGCCTGCGCCAGTTGTTAGCACTATGATTAAGCATTAAGCAGCCTCCTTTCTATTGAGTGTAGGAATTGTTATAACTTCCCCTTTGAATAACCCACTCTCTAAAGGCTTAGAGGAGAATACAAATCTCCATTCCTCAAATACGATAGAGAAGTTAGGGAACTGAACCGAGAGAGCCTGAGCAACTAGTAGAGCATTATCTCGTGAAAATGTCTGAGCTTTGATTATGTAGTTCTCGTTGCTCCCGACATATATCGTATAATCATGGTAGACTTCAAGCACAGTGTCTCACCTGCCTGTTCATCTCGTTCCAGTCGTTGATAGCCTCTCGCGATGAGAAGTAACTTCTACTCTCAGCACCGCAGAATGAACAAGCGACAGAATAAGTAGTGAACTCAGGGGCACAAAGTCTATTTCTATTGATGACAATATGCCCATAAGAGCCGCACAGACTACAAGGTTTGATAGATATTCTCATAGTATTGCCCTCGTTTTTTCGTCAGCGTAACCAATTAGTAAGAACTCAGCCTCGCTAATGTCAGGATTATCGAGTTCAATAATGCCATTATCCCAAGCATCAGAAATCATCTCTATGGCTTTTGCACTGTTATCAGCCTCAACGATGAATTTTTGTGATGAGGTCTGAAAGATAGCAATTCGGAACTTCATACTAGAACGGGATTTTATCAGGGTTGTATTCCTGAACATCAGCACAGAAGTCTTCTCTGTCGGTAGCTCTGTTGCTACGCTGGTCAGTCTCTTTGTGTTCGAACAATGAGACTATCAGATGACTTCTTCCTTCTTCTCTCGGAAATCCTGCTAAGTTCACCCACGGCTTCAGCAGAAGGTAAGGGCCGTTGCCGTTCTCCATCATAACGCCTACATTCTCCCAGTTGACCTTCTCTTGACCCTTACGGTCGGTGTATGTTCCACTCTTCACGCATAAATCGTATTTCTTCATGATTTTCTCCTTTCTGGTGTTCAAAGTTCGTTCGGATAGTTACTTGCGCTATTATTGGTTGCTTATCACCTCCTTAAAGTCAGCCAGCCATAGCGAAGTAGGGAAGTTCCATAACACGCTTATCAATGAGTTGGCTATCTGTGTACGTTCTGCTCCATCCTCCATGAATTTCCTTGAAGCAGTGATGAATGCCATGCGTTCCTAAGTACTGGAAGATGTAGTTGAAGCTGAAGTCATGGATACAGGGATTAAGCGTTAGCCTGCGAAGTATCCTGTCGCTGTCGGTGATTGAGTAGCACCTTTGAGGCATGAAAGAGCAAACAGAGTTATCCTTTGCCGATTTGATTACCTTCTGGTTCAGGTGAAACTGCCTGTACTTCCTGTTGACCCACCTTTGAACTCTCGGTGATACAGTAGTGTGTTCATTCTCATAACGCGATATAGTGCTTGCACTGACTTCGATGCGCCTGCTTAACTCCCGCTGAGAGAGATTGAGGAATAAGCGAATCTTCCTGAGCTTAAGTGCGTAGTTGGTTGTTGAGTTCATATGATTTCTCCTTTCGATAATATAAGTCCCCCTGAGAGTTCAGAGGAACAGGCTAATGTTTCAGTCTTTGGTGACCTCAACGTGAAAAATAGTTCTCATTGACAAAAGGAAGGCTGAAACCGAGAACTTCACCTTCAATGAAAGTTTTTAGCACTGATAAACTCAGGCGCAGGGATTGAGAGCGTATAACCTGATACTTATCTCCTGTAAAAGTTTTAATCCCAACCCCGATAACCCAGTACGCTTATATCAAAAGGATTGATAAGAATAACGGTGTGAATAACGAGCGACAAATAACCGCTAACGAAGAAGAATAACGAAAGGACATTAACGGTAGTCAAACATGGACGTTTGTAAGCGACTTGGAAATCAGGATAGGAAAGGGAATAGAGATTAGATTTCAATCTCGAACTTAATGCTGTTGTTGAGGAGGTCGAGAGCGATCTGTGCCCTAGAGAGTTCATCCGACACAGCAGAATAGTCCCCTCTTGCAGTTGCGATATCATAGTTGACAATGGAGTAGTCGATGATAGACGAGTTACCGCGATAGCTGTTATCCCTAGATTTTGGAATACGAGCCTGCATGTTGTAGAGCTTCTGTTTGCGAGCTGATAGCTGAGGGATATAGACGAGCAGCTCATCAATGGTCATGTTGAACTCCTGAACGGTAGTAGAGATGTTGAATAGACTGATGGCGTGCTTAATCTTCCTGATTTTGCGTTCAATCTCGAGCAGCATACTCTGAGTGGAGCAGTAATCATATTCAGGTCGAACATCGTCAGGCTTTTCCCCCATAGCGCAATGGAAAGTACAGCACTGGTGCTCCAAGCTCTCAATGTTCAACTTATCCTCATTGAGCTTGCGCAAGAGTTTGTTAGCCTCAGCCGAAGTGTAGAGCATGAGAATCACCTCCTTTCATGTAAAGTATAGCAACCCTAAGTTTTTCTTAGGGTTAAGCTACTTTTTGTTTCGAGCAGGAAAGTTTCCAAGCGTTAATAGCGTTTAGAGTATCATCGTAGCTTATGTTTTGAGCCTTCAGAAACGCCGCAACTTCGTCATACGTTCCCCATGCGTCATATTTTGGCGGCTTGACGTAACGCTGAACACTACGCATTAGGACAGGACACAACCCGCGCTTCCATGCTTCGAAAGCCTGTTCCAGATGAGCGCGAATATCCTCCTCAATGTCAACTCTGTGCCCCAGTACGCTGATGTGGGACTTCACGAACTCGCATACATCGTTGAGCATCTCTGAGAGCTTGAGCATGAAGACAGTATCATCGTCAGCCTCGTAGAACTTCTCGTGATACTGCCACTTGTCATCGTAGAAGCATTTAGTCTTGAAGATGTCAGCAACTTCGTCTCTAAGCGGATATAGTTTCTCCGAGTACAGCTCCCACCTGTAAAGAGTGTCTTGCCAGTCCAAAGTGATCACCCCCCTTTCAATAGAGTTAGATAAGCGCAATGAAGTGAAACAAGCACGCTTATCACTTTAGTAATATACATATGAAAGTAAAAACTTATTTAATGATATACAGATTGTAGAAAAGTCTTGAGGAGGTTCAATCAATAGTTTCAATAATATTGCTAATGCGAATATCAGATGACGAGCCGTCAGTAAAAATAATTTGAGAGGAAACGAAGCGAATAGAATCGTCATTAGTTCTGAAGAGAACGTAAGGTTCATAAGAGTCGAGGTTATTGAAATCGACTTCTCTGTCAGGAATTTCCTTATTGATGCCGTAGAGCAGGTGTTTAATAGAACTTCTGATTTCCTTAGAGAACATGAAGGGACTTAACGAGGCATTGGAAGTAACTTTGCCGGTAGTGAGAATTTTATATTGTTCAGCAGAGACCCAAGGCATACCAGAGTTAAGAATAAAGTGTTTGTTGAGCTTGAAGAGTTCAAGAGGGACATCAAAGGAGAAATGCCAAACGGAGCTTTCAATATCATGGTCATCAATGAACTTAACATCAATCTCAGCCCGACCGCTACTGATGTTATTTTGAATAGACATAGCGGGATAAGGCAAATTAGTATTTGGGTTAATCTGACGCAGGAAGCCAGTAGAATGGAAAGATTTATCTGGGCTGATACGGAAAAGGAATTCTTTAACGTTGAGGATATTCGAGTTAATCTGAAAGTGAATAGAATTATCGTTAGAGCGAACAGGAGTAAGAATGATATTGTGCTTTGAGGTCTGATAATGAAACCTGTCAACGGAGAGAGTAGCCGAAATCCACAGCAGAGTAATCAACAAAGCCCCTGCCCCTATATTTGAAAGAGTGTCAGGAGTAAATTTGTGTTTAAGGATGAGAAGGACGCAGAGAAAGGAAATGACAGCAGGAATAGCAGCGAGCCATAGGTGAAAGCCGAAGACCCTGCGAGCGATTTCAAATGCGACAGCAAAAATGACAGAACTGATAGTGGAAATTCTGAAGTTGAAGACCTTGTTCCAGATAAGAGAGAGAATATCCTTCCAGCTCATAGGAGGAATATCTTGTAAATGTATCTGCTGTTCTACGATGTGAGAATTGAAGGTATCAAAATCCTTCATATATAGCCAGAACTTGCGAAGTTCTTGAATATCAGGAGCAGAATTAGTATCCCCTCTTCGAGGCTCCGAGAAGCGTAGGAGATATTCATCTTCATAGAGGTCTAGCAGTAGGTCAAAAATCTCTTTGTGGTAGACGTGAACAGTTCGCCCGTTTGTATTCTTAGTAGTTTCTCTGATGGAGAGTAGACGAGAGCACCAGCCTTCAGAGCGTTCAAGTTTATTGATACTTCTGATGATAGAAGTGATGTGTCTGCCGAGGACGATAGGAATATCCTGAGTAGACCATAAGATATTGCCGTCAAGGAGTATAAGGTGAGTTAAGTCAGGGGGCAGAGAGATATATTTCTTTCTCAGGTATTCATAACGTTTGCTCATGGAGCCATTGAACTGGCGGTAATCAGCGACGTAATTATCGAGCAGATGATGAATAATGTTGCGTTCTCTCTTGAAGAGGAAGAACCTACGCTGTAGTTTGTGAATATCCTGATCAGTAAGGTTGAAGTCCGGCACAATGATAAACTCCTTTCGGGAATAAGGATATAGGAAGAAGTAATCAAACGCAACATTGCCATAGGAAAGAGAATCTGTGAAAATATGAGCAAGGCAAGAAAAGATTGTAAGAATGAGGAGGAACAGAAAGGCACAATAAATCAAGGATAAGAATATGCTATAATTGTATTTGGCTAAAATCATGGCACATATCTATGGGTACACGAACCCACAGGTACTTCTTATCCTGTTGCTTAAATTATAGCATAGAGGAGAGTGAAGACTAGACTAATGAAGATAATGTGCAAATGAACTTGCGCTGATTGATTGTCTTCAAAACTGAGAGATAAGAGATTGGCGCACTATTTGTATCAAGGGGCTATTTCTGGAAGTCAATGGGTCTGTCAACGTCAGGCAAGTCGCGTTCTTGAGCACAGCCGAGCAGGTAGCAGATAAACTCCGAAATAGAAAGCTGAGTATCATGGCAGAACTGGTCGAGAAGTTGTTTATACTCGTCAGGAATGGACGCATGAATATCTTTATAGCCTGCAAGTTTCTTCTTTGCGCGAATGGCTCTCATGTTTTCGGCCTTGTCGTGATACTTTCGAGGTCTGCCACGTTGATTACTCAATTTCTCTCACCTCTTTTTGATTGAGTTTAAGAGGGGAGATATAAAGTAACTTAGTGGTAAAATCATAATGAAAGGAGCTTAAAAATGTTTATGAAGAAAAATTTTTGTATATATATTGCGTTAATCCTGATTTTATCGTTATCTGGGGCATCATTTGCCGCTAGTGCTTCCAGACTTCGTAAACTAGCAGGAGCAGGAGATGCAGAAGCACAGTTTCAGCTAGGAGTAGCGTACGCAACAGGTGAAGGAGTAAAACAAGACTATAAACTTGCTTTGAATTGGTTCAGGAAGGCAGTAGAGCAAGGTCATATGGGAGCACAGAATGCTTTGGGCATTATGTATGAATTAGGTTACGGAGTGCCTAAGAATATCAGTGAAGCTAAAAAATGGTATCTCAAATCAGCAGAGCAGGGATATTCTAAAGCTCAGTTTTATCTTGGTAATTTGTATTTTTCGTTGAATGATTATTCGCAGGCTTTTGATTGGTGGGAAAAAGCAGGCCGACAGAATCATGCAGGAGCTATATGTAATTTAGGTTATCTGTTCGAAGTTGGAGCAGCAGTATCACAGAGTTTTGAAACGGCCGTAGACCTTTATAAATTAGCAGCAGATTTAGGAGATGCAAAGGCAAAGGAAAATCTTGCGAGGCTTGGAATTTCTTATATTCCGCAACAACAGACTACATATGCTATTCAATCTCAATCACAGACGAAGGCATATAAGCCTCAGAACTACAAGGACATCAATTCACTTTATCAAGCGGCTAAGAATGGTAATGCATCGGCTCAATATCAGTTAGCTGAAGCATATTTCAGAGGCAACGGTATAGGCCAAGATTATCAGCAGGCAAGATATTGGTATCAGCAAGCAGCAGAGCAGAACCTTGTAGAAGCTCAATATACGCTTGGAATGATGTACTATCAGGGAGCTGGTACAGAGAAAGACTATGTACAGGCTGAGTATTGGTTCACAAGAGCCGCTGAAAATGGGGATGAAAATGCTCGTAATCATCTGAAGGCTGTAGCACCTCAAGCGGAAACCCAGAGACAAGCCGAAGCCCGAAAAGCAGCATTAGCTCAGAAACAGGCAGAAGCAGAAGCTAGGAGACAAGCGTTAGCGCAGAAGCAAGCTGAACAAAGGAGAGCTAAGACAGCGCAAAAATCTTCTAAACAAGCAAAGCCAAAGCAAGTTCAAGTTTGGCAATGTATCAAGTGCGGAAAAAGATGGGACGATAATCAACTTATGCGAGCATTGGGATTTGGTGCGGTGTTTGATGCTTTCAACAAACTTAATAACGATCTGAGTGGTGGTAGCAGTGAAGGATTGCCTCCTGGTAGGATTTGTGATATGGGCGGAGAGTGTGTATGGCGGAGGATTAAGTGAAAAGACATATAGAGCCTTGTTCCTGAAAAATAGGAATAGGGCTTTTATTGTTTTACTCAAATCAAAGCAAAGGAGAAGATAGTTATGCCAGAAAGTATTGCTGTTATTGTCATGATCGCTATATTGGTAGGAGCAGGGTGGATTATTTATGCTCTCTTAAGGTACTGTTTGAGATGGTGGAAAAATGTCGGAGACGGTATTAAAAAGGGCATGAGAAAAATGCGCGAAGACGATATAAGGCAAGCAGCCAAAGATGCATTAGATCTCGAGGAGGAGATAGAGCGTCAAAGGCAATTCAGGGGAAAAAATTACTAAATACGGGAAGCCTTGTTTCTTGATAATGATAATGAGGGACAGGGCTTTTGTATTAGAAAGTAGGAAGTTACAATGGCTCAATCAGTTAATTTAACAAAGAAATATGTTTACGAAGAGGGATTTGTGGGGTTCAGTTGGAGAGCTGCTTTCTTGGGGCCTTTTGAGCCTTTAATACGTGGTGATTTGAAATGGTTCTTCTTATACATAGGAATTGCTTTTGTTACAGGTGGACTTTTTACTCTTGCTTTCCCCTTCATGTACAATAAATTCTATACACAGGAATTGATTGATGAAGGATTTGAACCAGCCGATGAGAAATCTGAAATGTTATTGGAGGAATATGGAATTAGATTTTTCCGAAGTTCCTCAACAGCACCAATAAATATCATGGTTCAAGCTAGCGCTGTTGTAGCGACATCAGACAAAAGGCAACAGCAGACCCCTCCTGTGAATCACCATAGAGAAGCTATTCCTAGTAGTATCTCTAAAGCAACAAAGAAAACCTATGAACCAGTAATAGGAATAGAAACAACAGCCTTGATTAAGCGTGCGTTTTTATTCTTAGAAGACGGCGAGATTTATAACGCTGAACGTTATATCGCGCAAGCATTAAATCAAGACCCCGAAAATCCACAGGTATATATGGCTAGGCTCATGCTCGAACACAGAGTAAAATCCCCTCTTGAACTTCTGAATGAGTAAAATACACCTCTTGAGGAGGAGAAACTATTTCAGCGTGCTTTACGTTTTGCAGTAGGTGAATATAAATCTCAGCTTGAAGGACTTGCACAAACCAGCAGAGATATGCTTGAACAAGAACGTATACGTGCAGAAAAAGAGGAAGCTGATAAGAGAGCACATCTAACATCGCATGTAACAACACATGAAACTAACCCTAATAAATCATCATTGTTAATTATTCTTATTGTTATAGGCATTTTAGCATTGCCATTTATGCTTATAAAAAATGAGAGTTCTTATAACTCTACGCAAAAATCAAATACAATGGTGCAAGTCAAAGAACGAAGTGCAGAAACTTTAAGACAAGTTGAAGCCCGAAGGCAAGCCGAAGCCCAGAGACAAAGCTACGAAAGTGATTACGCTAAAGGCGTAGAGTACCTGAACGCTAAGAATTATTCACCAGCATTTGAGATATTCAGACGGCTAGCGAATGACGGCTATGCTCCTGCACAGGACAAATTAGCGTGGATGTATCAAAACGGCTGGGGAGTTGAGCAGAGTTACTCACAGGCTGTGAACTGGTTCCGTAAAGCTGCTGAACAGGGCAATACTGAGGCTCTCGCAAGCATGGGCTTGATGTACCTTAAAGGCTGGGGAGTACCTCAGAATTATGATACAGCTCTGGAATGGTACGGTAAGGCAGCAGCTCAGGGCAGTGAAGTAGCTCAAAGGCGTATAAATTCAATACAGTTGTTGAAAGTCAACAAGCAGAAGATTGCTTCAATAGAACGAGGAACAGGATTTCCAGTACCGGGAACTATTTTCGCCTAGACATTAAGTGTAAGGCAGTCTCCTAATACAAGCTCAAAGCGAATCAAAACGCTGAAGACAGGACACCCTGTAAGTATTTCGAGAGCTGTTGACAGTGATAATGATTACTGGTTCTACGTCAAAACAGCAAGCGGAACAGAAGGCTGGGTGCTTGGAGGGTACGTAAACCTGATTGACCGTGATTTATCGTATCAAGAAACTACCAACAAGAAGCACACTCTCCCTGCTAGTGGATATGTTACTACACGTGAGGATAGCTTGAACCTCAGAAACATTCCTACAGTCAAAGGCTCTCAAGTCGTTGAAAAGCTCAATAGCGGGACTTACTTCACTGCTTATGAGGTCTTTGCTGGCGATACCATAGATTGGTACAGGATAAGGACTACTGAGGGTGATGAAGGCTGGGTATCTGGTAAATACATAGAACTTACTAATTAACACAATTAACAGGATATATATCTCTCTTCGGAAAAATCTGAAGGGGGATTTTTTACACCTGAAGTTACAGAATAATTATATATTATAAGTGTAAGATAATTGTGCAATTAATTAAATATCCGCACTTAATTTCCTTTTATTCTTCGAAGAATAATCATCATCTTCAATATCGAAAGCATTTATATGTTTTATTCTATACTTTTTTTTATATCCCAAAGCGCTTTCTATATTCATTTTAGTTAAATCATATTTATCTTTTTTTTGACTCGAATCCTTTATTTTATCTGTTAACTTATTTTGAATACCGCCTAAATTTTTATCTCTGCTTCCTTTTCTGAGCGAATCCCTACTTGTTTTGTTATCAATACCTTTAATTAAAATTAATTTAAATAAATTACTAATTAAATCATTCTTCAAATTAAAATCGTTTATTTTTATGGGAATAAACATCAAATTTTTTTCGCTCGCGTATTCCCTTAAATTATTTCCTTCTATAGTACAATCTTCCTTAAAGAGCATATTCACTCCGAAAATAACACATGTTTTATTCAAGATATATTTATTCAATTTTTCTGTTATGAAATCCAAATAAGCTCTAGTATTATACTTTGAAGCTTCTATGAAAATAAAAAAAGCTGAAACTTTTTTGTAGTATTCACAGGAAAATGAATTTTTATGAAATTCATCGGATGTATCAAATATATGCAATGTTATATTTTTATTAAATAATTTGATAATTTTTTTCTTCATATCAAATGGCATATCTTCGTCATCATCAGGGTCTTCGATATTATTTTCGTTATCGGAATTTTTGTCGTCTTTTAGTGACTTAGTTTTTTTTATACCAAAAAATGTTTCGATGAAAGAATTTTTTGTTGAATCATTATTTGACATTATCATTATTTTTAAATTGTTATCACTTTCGATATTTTGAAAAATAAAATCCTTTAACGAATTATTATTACCTTCATTATTTTTAGTATATTCATTATCATTTTCTGTTAATATATTATCTACCAAATCCCTAATATTTAAATCATAAATAGCATTCCCACTGAGGGCATTAACGACATTTTTATTTTTATTATTAAAAAAAATACTTTCTCCGCTTTTCCCTTTAGACATTTCTTTCACTGAATTTTTCAAATAATAACACAACATTTCCAGTCCCTTTTCTTCCGAATTTTGATTCTGGTTTTTGATCAACGATTCTTCCCCTTTTAAAATTTCATCATCTTCATAAATTTGACCCAAAGCGTCTTCATCTTCATCTAAACCTGATTTTCTGCAAACACCTAAATAATCATCTTCTGAATCTGAGTTGCCATAATTCAAAAATGGCTTTTGCTTTTTTGGAGAGGACGGTTCTTCCTCCTGTTCAATCGGTTGATTATTCTCTTTTGACTTTTGTTTGAAGTTAATTTCCGAAAGACGACTCTTTTTCATGTTGTCGTACTCTTTTATGAATTCTTCCTCGGTTTGGGCATCTATTGTATAATATCTGTTTCGAGTTCTTCTCATTTTTTTCTCGAATTTTTTAAGATATTATATTATTTTTTTTACTTTTTACAAAATGTAGTAAATTAAAAATTTAAATAATATTATTTATTATATTTTTATCATTTTTCATTTTATTTTAAATTGGGGATTGGGGATTGGGGATTGGGGATTGGGGATTGGGGATTGG
>CALGGR010000193.1 GCA_937915755.1 uncultured Fretibacterium sp.
GGGGGGGGTATAAGTAATTATGCTTACCAAGAGACTAGCGAGAAGACTGACAACGTTTGATGTGTGGTCATTCGCTCTTGGCGGGATCGTGGGCTGGGGCTCAATGGTGATGCCCGGCACTACGTTCCTCAAGAGGGGCGGAACATTGGGGACTATGATTGCCATGGAGATTGCGGCACTCATAATGCTGATATTCTCCTACAACTACGCGTTCATGATTAAGAAGTTCCCGGAATCCGGCGGACAGTTCATATTTGCGGAAAAGGCTTTCGGAAGGACGCACGGCTTCACATGCGCGTGGTTTCTCGGACTCTGCTACATAATGATTATCCCGATGAACGCGACGGCATTGTGCTTAGTATTCAGGGCGTTGTCGGAGAGGAGCATTTTCCACTTCGGATTTCACTACACTGTAGCGGGTTATGACATATATTCCGGCGAGGTTATGCTTGCGCTGTCGGCATTATTCTTCTTCGCATACATGAGTTCGCGTGGAGTCAAGACTGCTGGGAGGCTTCAGTCATTGTTCGTTGTACTTCTTCTCGCGGGAGTGGTTATAATCATGGCCGCCTCGTTCTTGAGTCCCAACGCTGACAGGCTTCATCTTCAGCCGATGTTCTTCCCTGATATTCTTGAACACCGAAACGCATTCGTTCAGGTAATCTCAATCCTGGTCCTTGCCCCTTGGATGTACGTGGGTTTTGACACTGTGCCACAGATGGCGGAGGAGTCATCATTCCCTACCTCCCGCGCAAAATTCATAATGGACACGAGCATAATATGCGGGTGCTTCGTCTACGTTGCAATGACATTGATAGCGGCATCAGGAATACCGTCCGGCTACAAAGACTGGGTGAGCTACGTCAATGACCTTCCCAATCTCACAGGCCCTTCAGGGATTGCGACGTTTGCGGCGGCATATAACATTCTCGGCGACACTGGAATATTCGTAATAAGCGTTACGGCATTGATGGCCATGTTCACGGGAATACTAGGCTTCTACACGGCGACAAGCAGACTTCTGTACTCACTGTCGAGGGACGGGCTTCTTCCTTCGTGGTTCGGGGGCTTGAACAAGAACGCTGTGCCCTTCAACGCGATACTGTTCTGCGCTTTGGTCTCACTTCCTGCGCCGTTCGTCGGACGTAACGCATTGGGCTGGACTGTGGACATGTCATCAATCGGCGGGGCGATAAGTTTCGGCTACACATCGCTGGCTGCCGTACACTTTGCGAGGCTTGAGAAACGTACCGACATAATGATTTTCGGGGTAACTGGCTTCATATTCTCGCTGACATTCGCATTCTTCCTTCTCGTTCCCACCGGCCTTGAATGCTCGCTTGAAATCCCGTCATACATTCTGCTTCTTGTCTGGACGATCGCCGGAATATTATTGTGCGTAAAGCAAAAACACTTGACAGCTTAAAGTGCGTCCAATATAATCAGCAACATGATTGACAGCGCGAATGATGACAACGAAATATTGGCACGAAGGATACATTTCAATCACCTTTACGATTTCTACTCGCCCTTACTGACAGCGAGACAGCGTAAAGTGTACGAGATGCTATGCTTTTCTGACCTCACGCTATCGGAGGCCGCGCATGTTCTTGGGGTAAGCAGACAGGCGGTGTACCTTTTAGCCCGTCATGTCATGGAGAAACTCGAAGGAATTGAACGTGAGCTTTGTTTTGCGGTGAACACGCGTCATCTTGAGGACAGAATAAAGGAACTTGAGGCCGAGAACGAGTCGTTGCGCTTGAAACTGAAGGAAAAGGAGGAGAAGTAGCTATGTTTGACGCACTGAAGGAGAAATTATCGTCCCTGTTCTCGAAACTTGGGAGCAAAGGGAGACTTTCGCCGGAAGATATTGACGCGGCCATGCGGGAATTGCGACGTTCATTGCTTGAGGCCGACGTAGATTTCCGTGTTGCAAAAGACCTAATCACAAAGATCCGAGAGCGTTCAACAAGTGCCGAAGTCCTCCAGTCAATCACCCCGAACGAGAGAATCTCCGCAATCGTCTACGAAGAATTAGTCTCACTGATGGGGAAACCTGCGCCCTTGATAATCTCGCCCAAGCCCCCGACCGTAATCCTGATGGCCGGACTTCAAGGTTCAGGAAAGACCACAACGACCGTGAAGTTAGCGCGTCATCTCAAAGGCTCGCACAACCCGCTAGTTGTTGCCTGCGATTTGAGGAGGCCGGCGGCTGTCGAACAGTTGAAAGTTCTTGCTGACGGTGCAAAAGTCGCGTTCTTCGGGCCTGAAGGAAAGTCAACCGACGTTCTTGCTGTCGTGAAAGGCGCGGTGAAGTATGCGGAAGGCCATCTCAACGACGTAATAATCCTCGACACAGCGGGAAGACTTCACATTGACGATGAACTCATGGGTGAACTGAAGTCGATCGCTGACGTATTGCCCCCGCATGAGAAGATCCTCGTTGTTGACGCAATGACGGGACAAGAGGCAGTAAATTCGGCAAAGGCATTCCACGATCTTCTCAGTCTTACGGGATTGATACTCACGAAACTCGACGGCGACGCTCGCGGCGGAAGTGCGCTCTCAATCCGCGCGGTAACGGGAGTCCCTGTGAAGTTCGCGGGAATTGGCGAGAACACAGATGCTCTCGAAGTCTTCAGCCCCGAAAGAATGTCAGGCCGTATCATGGGAATGGGGGACATTCAGGGCCTCGTCGAGAAGGTAAAGGCAGCAGGAATTACAGATACAGAAATCAAATCGCCCGGAAAAATCGCAAAGTCATTCGACCTCGATATGCTGTTGAAACAGTTTGAGGCACTGGAAAAGATGGGGCCTCTCGACAAAGTGATGGGAATGATTCCGGGAGTGGATAAGATAAAAGGTTTCAGGGCTGAGGACGCTGACGCAAGTGCATTAAAGCGCAGTAAGGCCATAATCCAGTCAATGACCCGTGAGGAGCGACGAAATCCAAGAATAATAAAAGGCTCACGAAGACGGAGAATTGCGGAAGGATCTGGGACTTCAGTCCAGAGTGTAAACCAACTGCTTGCCCAGTATGAGCAGATGAAGAAACGTATACAGATGGTATATGAGTCTGGAAACAAACATTATCTTGATGTGCTTCTTACAGCCACATCCATGACAGACATGCTCAACAAGACAGAATATGTAACATATGTATCCATGTATGATTATAATATTCTTAAGGAGCTTAAGAAAGCCAGGGAGCAGGTGGCCAACATCAAAATGAAGCTTGATAAGGATCTTGAAAGTAATAAAAAGCTTCAGGAGGAGGTCAATGCCCAAAAGGATAATATGAAGACTTTGGTGGATGAGAAGAAGGTGCAGATATCCGAGTTTAACTCATCCATAGCAAATCAGGAGCAGGAAGTTCAAAAGTATATGAATGCGAAGGCTGAAGCTGAGTCCATCATAGCACAGGCAGAGGCTGCTGCAAGTTCAGGAGACGGATCACAATACACGGGAGGAACATTTACATGGCCTGCTCCCGGTAATTATACTATCACATCTTACTTTGGCGGAAGAACTTCACCGGTGGCAGGAGCAAGTTCAAATCATATGGGAATCGATATAGCCTGCAGCACGGGCGATCCTATAGTTGCGGCGGCGAGTGGTACTGTGATAGTGGCGGCATATAATTATGCGGAGGGTAATTATGTATGTATAGATCATGGTGGTGTTGTAACTCTTTATATGCATAATTCTTCGCTGGCGGTATCGGTTGGAGAACAGGTTACTGCCGGACAGACGATCGCATACGCCGGATCGACAGGAATATCAACAGGTCCTCACTGCCATTTTGGTGTGAGAGTTAACGGAAGCTATGTTGATCCGTTGACATATCTGCAATAAAAAGGAAGGAAATATATTATTATGAAGTGGATTAAAAACATGACATTTGCAGCTGCAGTGGCAGTTATGACATTTACACTGATGGGATGCGGCAGGAATATGATGGTCTTAGACAATTCTTCCGCGGAGGAGATAACGGTAGATACTGAGACGACGGAAGTGACTACGATAAAGGGCAGTGATGTTGTCGGCAGGGATACAAATGAGAAACTGGAGACTATTCAGAAGATTCTTGATAATAATTTCTATTTCCAGGAGGATGAGCAGGCAAAACAGGACGGTTTGATCAAGGGCTATATGGAAGGTCTTGACGATCCGTATTCCGTATATTACACAAAGGAAGAATACGCGGAATTCATGGAAAATACCGAGGGTGAATATGTAGGCGTCGGAGTACAGGTTTCACAGAATGCGGATACAAAAATAATAACAATCGTCAAGGTTTTTGACGGACCCGCAAAAGAGGCCGGTATTGAGGCGCAGGATGTTATTACAAAGGTTGACGGTGAGGACATAAGCGAACAGGATATTGATACAGTTGTGGATAAGATTCGTGGAGTTGAGGGCACAGAGGTGACTATAACCGTTTACCGCAGCTCTGACGGTAACGATCATGAATATACAATGCCGCGTAAGAAAGTGGAGAACCCTACAGTTGAATATAAAATGCTTGATGATAATATTGGATATATTTCAGTGTCAAGCTTCTACGAAGTGACGGCAAAACAATTTATAGACGCAGTGGGTGATCTTAACACTCAGGGAATGGAAGGACTTATAGTTGACCTTAGAGATAACGGCGGCGGGCTTTTGGATATTGCTGTGGAGATGCTTGATTTTATGCTTCCGGAGGGCAAGATCGTCTATACTGAGGATAAGGATGGCAATGTGATCGATGAATATAACTCCACGGATGAGCAGCAGTTTACTAAGCCGTTGTGTGTTCTTGTAAATGGATACAGCGC
>CALGGR010000194.1 GCA_937915755.1 uncultured Fretibacterium sp.
CTGAGGACGCAGGTATCGAAAAAACTCTCAAAGCCGCTGAAAAATTTTCAGACAATAAGTTTATTGCTGATTTAGCCTCGAAAGTCAAAGAACAGTACGAAACATGGAAAAATAACGGTTCAAAGGGCTATTTTGATTCAGTAGAATTAATGGAGCTTGATACTTTAATAGGCGGTCATGGCGTTAACAATCCCGAACTCGTGAAAGTTTTTGCAAATAATGCAGCTGATGCCGTGAACTGGTTAAAGAAAATCGACATAAATTTAAGTTCCGTCGGTGCATTCGGAGTTCTACACAGAACCGATGATGAAGGCTCTCAGTGAAGGGTGTAACCGTTTGGGCTTGGAGCTTCCGCGAGTAATCATTGAGCCCGGCAGGTGGATAGTCTCTGAGGCGGGAATAACGCTCTACACCGTCGAGAACAACAAGGAGCTTCCTCACGTAACGTACATTGCAGTGAACGGCGGAATGTCCGACAACCCGAGAGTTGCGCTGTATCAGGCGGAGTACGAGGCGGGGAAGGTCTCTGAGCCTGACGCACAGCCCTACGACAGGGACGGCGGGACTCATGTCTCGGTCGTGGGGAAGTGCTGCGAGTCAGGAGACGTTCTGATTGAGGACGCGAAGCTGCCCTACCTCGAGGCCGGAGACATTATCGCGCTGTACAACACGGGGGCTTACACCTTCAGCATGTCGGGGAACTACAACTGCCTTCCGCGCCCGGCAGTCGTGTTCGTCGAGGACGGGAAAGCACGTGTTGTTGTTGAACGCCAGAGCCTGGATGACCTGATACGCGGGCAGGTGCTGTAGTTTGTCGCGCAGGAAGGTTACGGATGCCGAGCTTGAAGCGTTGGTTCTGCCTCCCGAAGAACAATGGGAGAATCTTACGCTGGCTAATGATTTCATGTTCGGCAAGGTCATGAAGAGCAAGAAGGCGTGCAGAGGACTGCTGAAGATTATTCTTCCTGAAGCGGCATCAGGGAGGATAGAATTTGCGGAAATCCAGAAGCCTCTGCGGGAATCAATCACATCGAGAGGCATACGCTTAGACGTTTACGCTAAGGACGAGAACGGAAAGGTCTACAACATCGAGATACAGACGACGAACAACCCGGACATTCCGAGACGGACGAGGGCATACCACGCGCTTATAGGCAGCGATATTCTGGATAAGTCGAGCGTGAAGAGGTACAGGGAGATACCTGATGCGTACGTGATATTCATCTGCACATTTGACCCGTTCGCGGAGGGAAGGTATGTGTATACTTTCAGGAACTACTGCGCGGAGGACAAGACTCTTGCGCTGAATGACGGAGCAGTTACTATATTTCTGAACGCTAAAGGCAGGAGATCGGAAGAGCGT
>CALGGR010000195.1 GCA_937915755.1 uncultured Fretibacterium sp.
AGATATGCATAACCGATGCCCCCTTCACTTTCTTGCAGAGCATCGTCATTACATTAGACCTGTCCACCAACTTGTCAATTTAGCATGAAAGAGTTATGCTTAAAGTATGAATAACATACAAAGACTCGCGTCCTTAGCGGATGCAGCGTATCAGGGGATATTTGGAGTAACGAAAGTTACATTTGACAAGATGCTGTCAATTTTGGAAGAGGCCTATAAGAAACAGCATACCCATGGTGGACGCCCAGTTAGCCGGCTATCTGTTTTGGATAAGCTGATAATTACGCTGGGATATTACCGTGAATACCGAACGATGAGACATATCGCCTTTGACTACGGTGTGTCAAAAAGCATGATTCATAAAAGTATTCAATGGGTTGAGGATGTGCTGATCAGCAGCAGAGAATTTGCCTTGCCTTCAAGAAGAAGTCTCACAGAGGCACAAGGGGAACAGGTTGTTTTGCTCGACGCGACGGAGTGTGAGATAGAGCGTCCTAAAAAAAACAGAAAGAGTACTATTCTGGCAAGAAGAAAAAGCATACGTTAAAGGTTCAGGTTGTTGCTGATGCTTCTACGCGGGATGTTGTCTGCATTTTTACAGGTAAAGGTAAGCAGCATGACTTCAATATTTTCCAAGAGAGTAAAGTGCATTTTACTCCTCAAACTCAGGTAATAGCGGATAAAGGTTATCAGGGGATTCAAAATTTCCATACCAACAGTATAATTCCGATAAAGGCAACGAAAGCACATCCGCTTTCCACGATTGCGAAGCTTTATAACAAACTTGTTTCAAGCTGCAGAATTTACATCGAACACATCAACCGTTATATAAAGAGATTCCGTATCTTCTCTTCACGATACAGAAACAGGCGTAAAAGATTTACCCTTCGCTTCTCTTTAGTCTGCGGAATATATAATTTTCAACATGGTTAGTGGACAGGTCTAATATACGCAAAGACTGATGTTCGTACCTCCACTTCATCTGCGAAATGCCTTCTGTCCGTCTCCTCCTTCTTCAGAAACTTGAAAAACGACTCCACAACAGCGTTATCATACGGATAGCCAGGGGCCGAGAAAGACTGTACTATTCCCTTACTGTCCGCATACTTCCTAAACTCCTTTGAGGTATATTGCGTTCCACGGTCCGAATGAAACAAAACTCCATTCGGCCAGCCACGCGCCTTCAGCGCCTTCTCTAATGTGGATGCTACAAACTGACTGTTCGCCTTGCGGCTGACTTCCCAACCGATCACCTTCCTCGAATACAAATCCAGCACCACACACAAATAACAAAATCCTTTACTCGTTTTGATATAGGTGATATCGCTTGCCCAGACACGATTCGGGATATCCGTATTAAACCGTTGTCTGAGCAGATTTTCGCATATGCCCGCTCCTTTCCCTCGCCCCTTGCGGCGCACAGGCGCTTTCTCTGTCGACATCTTAGGTAAATCCATTCCGCGCATCAGCCGGTACACTCGTCCCAGGCTGATTTTTATGCCATATTCCACGTCAAGCCGTCTTTGCATCTTACGCGCTCCGAGACGCTTATCTGCCGCCGCGTACAACTTTAGTATCTTTGTGCGAATATCGCGATTCTCGATTGTACGCGGCGCGACCTTACCACAAAAGTGCTTGTAATACGTACTCCGATTTACCCTTAACACGCGGCAAAGCGTCTTGATGGGGTGTTCTTTCCGGAGTTTATAGACGGCTTCTAACCGTTGTCCGAGTGTGGCGTGAATATGGCAAGGGCTTTTTTTAAGATGATGTTCTCCTCTTCCAGGAGAGCATTCTTTTTTTGGAGCTCCTTGATCTGTTTTGCCGTCATCACGCTGCCATCGTCCACCTTAACCTCGGAATACATCTTAATCCAACGGGACAACGCGCTTGAGGATATTCCGTATTCCTCACACAGCTGACTTTGTGTCTTCCCGTTCGAGTACAAACTCACAACGCTTTTCTTGAATTCCTCTGTATATCTGGCTGATACCTTCCCCATCTTCGTGTCTTCCTCCTTTCCTTCCTTATTCCGTGTCTACTTTTATAGGGTATCACCAGCGTGAAGGGAAAATTGGACTTCAGTAAACTTCCCAAGCCAGAGGAGACGCAACCATACGTGAAAAAAGTCATGGCATTGT
>CALGGR010000196.1 GCA_937915755.1 uncultured Fretibacterium sp.
GCAATACGCATGACACTGAAAGATTACGTGCTAGAACTTGGCCGGTATGGTATCACCAGCACCGTGAAAGATGGGCGTATATGCCTTCATGGAGGAAGTGAGAAGACACGGGGGCGTTGTATTCGGATACTCGAAGGTGATACGGGACTAGAGGCGGTGTTAATCCTGCATCAGGCCGTGCATAATCCTGACCTGCTAATCAGGCCGTGCATAATCCTGACCTGCTAGACGAGATAACGGAGCGTGCTTGCATACGTTGGGCAGAAGGATATACGGACAGTCTTTACAGTGCGGTGCTGTGCAATATCCAGAACCTAAACGAGACGCGTGAATACGCAGACGTACCAGATGAGAAGCAAGTTGCGTATCTGCTGAAGATGGGATTTAGTGAGGGGGCCATCAAGGACAGGAACAAATTTCCGTCAGTGTGGGTAAAGCGGAAGGAGCGCACGGACTGGGACACCGAACTAGAAAAGTACAGATAAGTATTTCCCTGTTGATATGGATTAGATATGTTGGTATTCTAAGACAATCCCGCCCCTCTTCGGTACGAGTAAGCATAGGACTGAAGAGCGTAGCATTAGTGTAGCCGTAACCCTTGCTATTTGCATCGGGATAGCCAATAGTAAAACTTCCCACAAGCAATTGGAGCTTGATTTGGTTGTCTTGCTATTAGGTTTTTATCGTAATGCGCAAGAAGCCTCCCACTTCTATAATTGAGTGATATAATCCATTCCGTTGAATAACAGGTACCTATGGGATGTAGGAAACCTTGGCTAAGAGCCATAAACGCCTTTGGAGAGGGTAATACCTCGATGAATTAGGAAGCCCCCACTTCTATAATCGGGGGTAGTTCACTTTGCTGTCAAGTGCTGATACAGAACGAACAGCCTAGCAACAATATCAAGTTCGTTGATGTCTGTGTGCCATCCGTAAGCCTCGCAAACAGCAGTATCGTTATGCCGATGTGCTTTTCGCAAGTCAGCAGGCATTGATGTCTCGTCATACAGAGCAGCGAAGGTACTTTCAGGATGATTTGCCCGTGCGTCTAGGATAGCCTGTGCAGTAGCTTCGATTTTTGCGCGCTGTTCCTCTGTAGGTTTAGGCCATACAAAGCAGTTATAGTCTATCTGCTTAGAGTACCTATAATCACTCTTAATTCTGCCGGTTACTGCTCTAACCCAAGCCATATGAATATGTGAAGTCAGAATGCCGAAGTGATACAGCGTTGCATTAGGAATTATATTTACAGCGTCAGTAATAATATACTTAGATGATACAAATCCCATCGGAATATAATAGCGTTTCTCTGAAGAATGACGAGGAACAACAAGACATATTTTCGGGTTTTTACTCTCTCTAAACAAGTGTGGTTTATCTGCCAGCTTCTGACGGTCGGGCGCACCTTTTAATCTGTCCTCGCGACATAATCTTACCCGTTCTTTGATTAACGGCATATCATGAATATCTTGCGGTGTTGCATCCACGAGCCAAAGACAATAGCGCAAATTCCCGTTAATGAATTCCTCTGCACCTATAACCCTTCGTATCCATGTACTGGCTTTAGGTTCGTGCTTTAATAGATATTCATATTCTTCGGCCGTCAATAGCAAATTACCTCCATCAACTGGACGATTACCCAGAGTCATGTCTGGAGCTTCATCGGGACATAGTGTATTTTGTCTGCTTTCTGTGAATACCGTAGGTGCAGGTAGCAGGTAAAAGTTTATGTTTTCAGCCAGTCTTAACCCTTCAGACGTGTAAAGACGTTTAAGCCTTCCATTGCCTTCTTCATTTTGAATGGCATTGAAGCCTATTATCACTACATGAACATGTGCTTTATCTGTTGCTTCACTGTTCCATGTGAATGTTGTATATGCAAAGTCTATGTGTATGCCGAACCGTTCGACTAGTGGCTTGAAAATCCATCCTACCTGTTCACCTTGAGTTATTGAGTTAGTTGAAACGAAGGCAGCCCGTGCCATTGTACCGCATATAAAATCACTAGCCTTGTAGAACCAGCCAGCAATGTAATCTATCTTTCCTGCTACTCTATAAGGCTTACCGTTCCCATCCAGAAATAAGTTAGTCATGTTTTTTTTCTGTTCCCTGTTCTGTATGGAGTAACCTAAGAAAGGAGGATTGCCCATGATGTATAGCTTATCGTTTGGAGTAACGATGTTGTGCCAGTCAGTGAGGAGTGCATTATCATTGTGTATATTATTGAAAGTCTTGAGTGGTAAAGGGTCTCCGAAGAAGTGAACAATGCTTTTAGTTTCATGCCACATCTGAGCTTCAGCAATCCATAGAGCAGTTCTTGCGACAGCCACAGCAAAATCATTAATCTCAATGCCATAGAACTGAGATATTGATACTTTGATTGGTGTTTCTTCTTTATTCTCTGTGAATGATATTTGTTTTGATAGTTCAGCGAGTATTTTGTTTTCTAACCTTCGTAAAGATAAATATGTTTCAGTAAGGAAGTTGCCCGACCCGCAAGCAGGGTCAAAGAAAGCGAGAGCAGCAATTTTTTTCTGAAAGGATTGTAGTTTTTGAGTTTTTTTATTTCTTTCGTACTTTTTAGTTGAAGGTAAAGCAAGTATAGTCTCAAACTCAGAGTTAAGTTCATCCAAGAAGAGAGGGTCAATGCACTTATGGATGTTATCAATAGAAGTATAGTGCATACCGCCTGAGTGTCTAGTGTCTGGGTTGAGTGTACTCTCAAAAACTGAGCCGAAGATAGTTGGAGAAATACCCGACCAGTTGAAGCCTTCGGACATATCGTTAATTATAATGCGCAAAGGTTCGCCGTCAAGCTGAGGGAGTTCAATATCAAAATCATCAAACAGTCCGCCATTGACATATGGGAATGCGTTTAGTGTTGCCTCAAGGTATGGGTCTCTTGCATTCTTATCCTGGCTAAGTACGATGAAAAGGTCTTGCAGAGCATTACGAGCCATATTCTGCCTATCTTTCAGATAATCATGAAACTGCCCCTTCTCGAATAGGCCAGCATCTTCAGCATACAATAGGAAGACAATCCTGACACAAAAGACATTGAGGCTTTTTTGCGACCTTTCATCATCAGGGTTGATATAACGGGACAACAAGGCATCATAAAGTTTGCCGACAAGTTCACCGGCTTTTACTGAGAGTTCTGCTTCACGTATATCTTTAGGTGCTGAAGCATAAGTATCAACAAGAAAAGCCAACTTATACCAATCATGTTCTAATGAGGATAATAATATTACTTCTGGCGGGGCTTTTGGCTGTTCCATATCATATACGCGAAACTCTAAGAAGTTACAAATAACAATATAGCGTCCCTTATTAGATATTGGTAATCCATCATAATATCTCTTAGCCTGTTGATAAGGAGTTATAACTTGTCCGTCAGATTGAAGGGTAGCATGGTCGAGATTAACATCGCAGCTCTTTTGTTCAATCACTGTTCTAGTTGATGGTATATAAGCATCAATATAGCTAGTGTGTTCAAGAGCAACCGGTTTCTCAAATTCTATAAACTGTTCAGGCTTCTCTACGCCAAGAATATCCCGTAACAGGCCAAGCCAGAATTTTTGTGTATCACTTTTCTCGTTTCCTTTACCTTTCCAACATTCTAAGAAATTCACAGTATTAACAGCTACCAAAACTGAACCTCCATTCTGTACATTTTGACAAGTTTTTTTTCTTGGCCTGTTCTAATTTTCTGCCTGTTCTAATTGATGAATATCTGCCTTAAGAACTTCTGATGTCAGACCTGCAGGAAGTTGCGGATGGTCTCAAGCCTGTAAAAGAAAAAGCCGTAGTCATTAATTATAGTGTCAAGAACTAGTTTTCTATACCTATATTCTTCTGCTCTGTCTACATGGTGTTGAATACTTCACATATACTTTCTTTTGATTTTTCTGTGCTATTAGTGCTTCTATGTTTGTTTGATTAGGTACAAATGGGACGCTTGAGTTGAACATTCTGTCATAGATAGTCTTAATTTCTGGGTGTAATTCTATTTCATGTTCATATCCGTCTGTTCCCATGTACTTGATGTTCTTTACTGCACCATATATACGTGCAAACCACTTCTTGAAGTTCTCAAATGTTTGTTTTAGTTGTGATGTAGGAGCTTGGCCGGTCGCAAAATACTGTTCTCCGCCTACAGTAAACTGTTCCTGCGCATTATGCCAGCGTTCACGTTCTTCTTTGGTAAGGTCGTTAATATCCTTTGTCAGGTCAATATCACTTATTCCAAGCCACTTGATTAGCATCTCCCAGTCTTTAGTAACCTGTTCCGGTAAATCATGCACTGAAGTCATCAAGTCCTGAAAATCTTTTAGTACTGCATACATTAATACATGAAGTATGGTACTTTCATCTGCAAATTCTGTTAGGTGAATTACTGTTGATGCGGACGTTTTAAGGTTGCCGTCTTCATAAAATTGTGCTGGGTTAAATTCTATATATGCCCTGTTGCGTTCTTTACTTTTAGGAAGGACATCATTAAACGTAAAGTTTACATTCCATATCTTGTAGTATTCACTTATGCCTATACCGGCTATATGGGCGGCATTCGCAAGTCTGGCTGTTAGTACCCTGCTATACAGTTTTCCCAGTAGCTTGACGTAGTTTTTTGCACCATTGCTTAAATATCCATATTGAGCTTTTACTACTTTTTGCAGTACTTCACGGATTTTATTTTCTATAGTCTTACGGATATGGTGTTCACTCAGCGTTTCAGTAATTGTATCTTTTGCCTTCTCTAAGAAACCGCGTTTATCTTCACGTTTATTCTCACTGCCACGAAGATTATTCGGGTGTATCGTCTTGCCTTCTGGGGTTGCGTCTAAACGTGTACGATACTTGTACCGGTATTCTTCATTGCCGTCGGGTTTCAGCCTGCCGTATTCATCAAGAAAACCGCCTTTCTCCAAGTATCTGCGAAGATTTTTCTTTAACTGCTGCTCTACCTGCCCTTGCAGATGTTCATACCCGTCGCGCATTTGTAACTGCTTCGTATACGGGGCATATCTCGCTACTATATTTCCTGCCTCATCCTTGATGTCGAAATAACGCCCGAAATACTGTTTGTGGTCTGGGTACTTATCCGAAAACTCACTAACTTCAACGCTGAAGGTCTGCTTCTGACCGTCCACGTCTATGGTCATTCTGCCAACGTTTTTATCTGCTACCGCTTTATCTTGTTTCTTTTCGTTTATATTATCTGCTTGTTTTATATTGTCTGCATTATTACCGGCATCATTAATTTGCTTTCTTTGTTGTTGTGTATGTTTCATAAGACTGTTCACCTGTCTGTCTATCTCTTGTTTTTTATTATACAGTCTACATATCTTTGTGTTTGTGCCTACATTCATACATTCATACATTTATACATTCATTTTCCTATAAAAGAAAAATATATGCCAGTATGAGGCTGTTATCAGGGAAGTGAACGAAATAAGCACCCCTTAATTTGACGGAGTCGGAAATTCCAACACTATTACATCAAGAATGGAGCTGACCATAAACGGATTATGACCGTAAGAAATTCTGATAGTCATTCACAATTTGTACCCTTTCATCAAGCCGCCGAACACTCTAACACTTTTTTCTTTACAGGCACAGAGATGACTAATACCGTAACCAATAGCTACGGAACTTGAAGGACTGCTGAACAGGCGAGCAAAATA
>CALGGR010000197.1 GCA_937915755.1 uncultured Fretibacterium sp.
CCTACCTCTGGCTAGGGGGGGGGGAGGAAGTTAAAGCCTCTGGACTGCCGAACCAGCTTGAGCAGGCTCGCCGAAAGAGGGCAGGAAGTGCCTTAAAGATAAGGAAAGAACGAGGAAAACTCGAAAGAGTGTACTCAGCACTTTATTACACTTTTTACGTAGCAGTTTTTCTAAGAGAATGCTGCATTCAATCATTCTAGGAGCAGTACAAGGATTATGCGAGTTTCTGCCTGTGAGCAGTTCGGGGCATCTCGCACTGTTTCAGATATTCATGGGTTTCGGCGAGAACATGCTGACGTTCGATATACTTCTGCATTTCGCGACGCTTCTTGCGGTAGTTCTGTATTTTTGGCGGGACATATTGCAGATATTGCGGGAATGGTTCGGGGGCTGGTTCGGGAAGAGGCGTTCCGGCTGGGCATACGGCTGGGCAATAATAATCGCGTCAATGATAACGGCGGTAATCGGTCTGGCATTGAAGCCAACAGCCGAAAAGTTCTCTGAGAGCTTGATTCTCGTTGGAGCTGGGGAAATCTTCACGGGTATAGTTCTCGCAATGATACCCATACTCTCATCATCACGAAGGAACTCATCGTTACTCAGCATAGCGATATTCGTTGGACTTGCGCAGGGTATAGCCGTATTGCCTGGAGTTTCACGTTCGGGAATGTCGATAGCGATGGCGTTGTTCATGGGACTGGGAATTAGCGAGGCATTCCGGTTCTCGTTCCTTATTTCGATACCGGCTGTATTGGGTGCGACGCTTCTTGAGTGTGTGAAGTTCCTGAAATCCGGCCAGCCTGTCTTCATGCCCGAAGGATACATATGGGGAGCTGTTGTAGCGTTCGTTCTTGGACTTTTAGCACTGATATTCATGCGCCGTCTCGTGAATGCAAAGAACTGGGCATTGTTCGGGGTTTACTGCCTTATCGTCGGGGCGTTGGCGGTGTTCCTGTCATGATAGTACTGGCCTCAGGAAGTCCGCGAAGGAAATCGCTGCTTGAGAGCATAGGGCTTGATTTCACGGTGTACATTCCAGACGTTGACGAGTCCCACAAACCCGACGAAGCTCCTTCTGAACTGTGCCGGAGGTTGTCGCGCTTAAAGGCAGAAGCAGGAGCGCGTAAATATCCTGATGCCATAGTCATAGCTGCTGACACTATTGTAGTGATCGACGGTGAGATTTTGGGTAAACCGTCAGGCCGTGAAGATGCCGCTAGAATGCTGCGGAAACTCTCAGGACGTCAGCATGAGGTCATAACGGGAGTTTCTGTTGCTTACGATGGGAGAGTTGTTACTGAGGATGTTCACACGCTTGTGAAGTTCAGGGAATTGTCGGAGCCTGAAATTTCGGCGTATCTCGATACGGGCGAACCTTACGATAAGGCGGGGGCATACGCAGTACAAGGCAAGGGAGCATTGCTGATTGAGGGGATAAACGGCGACTACTACAATGTTGTGGGGCTTCCGCTGTGTACGTTAGGGAGAATGCTTGAGACTTTAGGGGGAAGATTGACATGAAGAAAATTCTCATAGCAATAATCATCACAATCACGGCAACAGCTTCTGCATTAGGGGCTACAAGCAGCGACATTCACGAGGGAGTGTATCTGCGTCAAGATGTTTTCGAGGCAAAAATGGACGCTTTCATGGCCGAGATCAGGCTCATGAACGAACAGTTACGCTCGGAGTTAAAGCAGGATATTCAGGCTACGAATGCTCGCATCGACGTTACAAACGCTCGTCTCGAAGACCTTTACACGATGGTCTACTGGGGTATTGGCTTGCTCGGCTTACTCATTACTCTAGCTGCGGCCGCTCCGTATATCGTGAAAGTCCTCCAGAGTATCAACATTCCGAAGCCTGCACTCACGATTGAAGACGTTGAACGGCTCATTGACGCTAAACTTCAGGCCAGGAATGCACAATGACTTTAGGGGGTAAACTGACATGAAGAAAATTCTCATAGCAATAATCATCACAATCACGGCAACAGTTTCTGCTTTAGGAGCCACAAGCAGCGACATTCACGAAGGAGTGTATCTGCGTCAGGATGTTTTCGAGGCAAAAATGGACGCTTTCATGGCCGAGATCAGGCTCATGAATCAGCAACTAAAGTCGGAACTGAAGCAAGAAATTCAATCCGTGAAAGAGGAACTACACAAAGAAATTCAGGACACTAAAGCTGAACTGCGCAAAGAAATTCAAGACACCAAAGCCGAACTGCGCAAAGAAATTCAGGCAAATACTACGGCTATTCAGGCAAACAGCGCGGCTATTCAGGCTACGAATGCTCGCCTTGATGAGCTAAAAACAGCGGTCTACTGGGGTATTGGCTTGCTTGGCTTACTCATTACTCTAGCTGCGGCCGCTCCGTATATCGTGAAAGTCCTCCAGAGTATCAACATTCCGAAGCCTGCACTCACGATTGAAGACGTTGAACGCCTCATTGACGCAAAACTTCAGGCCAGGAACACACAATAAGAATGCGTGGGACTTCGGGGATCAAACTCCTCTAAGTCCCGCGTAAACTTTCTCTCTGACCTTCCAGCCCAAGACCTCGCTCGTGTACATCACCACATCGTCGCAAGCACCTTTCTCTCCCATTCTTGAACGCCCGGTCCCGGCCATGAAGTCATAAAGCTCCCTGTCCTCAAGAACTCTCAAAGCACATTCCGCCATAGCCCTCGATGTCCCGTGAGTGAGTATCTCGGAGTTCCCGAGCAATTTCTTCTGGACGCGCTTCCCTTTGTCGTCAGGAGCAATGACGGGTATTCCCAATCCCGCGCAAAGCTGGTTCGCCGTCCCCCCCATTCCCAAGAGAAGGCACACCCCGTCAGCAGCCCTCGCAATATCCTCACCCGTAAGCATCACTGACACTTTGCCTTTCGTGAGCTTCCCGTCGTCATTGTGCCACCCAAAAGTCCCGCAATCCCTGAAGAACGCCTCGTAGTCCAGCGTAGGAGCAAGAACCATTCTGAACGCTTCATAGCCGTACTGTCTCATAATTTCAGCAGCTCCCAGCAAAATTCCTGCGTTCTTTCCGGCTGACTTTCTGCTTCCCGGCAAAAGGAGTATAACATTTCCCCTCGACACATTAGTATCACCGAGCAAGTCCATAATCGGGCTTCCAGAGTAGCAGGCAATATCGCCAATCTGCGACGCTGTAGGCTCGTCCCGTGTCCATGTCCGAAGCGTGAAGTTCCGTATCATTGCGCGTTCTGTCCTCCAATGACCGGAGATATACACGGTCTTTGCGGTTGCAACGAAAGCAGGATGCCTTCCTGTTCCCCACAAAGTATGCGCTAAAAGGTACACATCGCCGACGCACACGGGAGGCAGTATCTTCCGTGAGACTTTCTGCCAATCCTTGAGCTGTTCACGAACCTGGCCGAGCAATCCAGCCCTCAAGTCCGAGACAAGTTCCCTAAGCGAGTATTTGAAGATTCCAGCGGAAGGAGTTACGGATTTTGCTGACAGAATTTCAACCCCTGCCTTCCTGAAAGCCTCGCCCTTTCCAACGAGTGGAAATGCCCATACTTTTGCTGACGGGTAAGCCTTCATCATCTTCACGGCCAGCACAGAGGCTATAGCGTCCTCACCATAGCCATTCGAGGCGATCACTATTTCCGGCCTCATGATCTGTGCAAGTTTCTGTGTGAAGCGCTCAAACTCTCTGACCTTCACAGCGATTTTTGGGACTGCAAGAGGTAGCGAAAATTCTTCGGGCGAAATTCCGTGCATGTTCTCGAGGTCTTTCTCAGTGCAGACCATGAATTCCGCGCCTTCTGACTTCTCATTGAGTGCGCGAATATCATCGTGAGTGTACCTGTGATGGTCTCGGAACTCGCAGCTTCCTGAGACGATACAGCCTGCTTTCGTGAGAGAAGATGTGAAAGTTTCGGGGCTTCCTGTTGCCGAGAACGCAAAAACCTTCGCACCCTCGTGAGGCGTCGAAAATTTCCAGCCGTCAGCAACAATATCCGACAGAAACACCCTGTCATCATCAACGTACTTTCTCACGGAGTTAATGACACTATCAATCCCCATACACATTGAAGCCTTAGTGATTACAACGATATCAGCCCGCTTTAACGCAGAAATCTTCTCGCGCATAATCCCCGACGGTGTGAGTCTTCCGTTCCCGAAAGGACACAGAGCGTCAACCAGAACAATATCGCAGTCCCTCATCATGGCCCTATGCTGGAAAGCGTCGTCAGCAATCACCAATTCAACTCCCATATCCCGCAATGCTTTGATTCCGTCGATTCGTCTTTTCGAGACAGCAACAGGAACATTCGGCAGCTTCCGCGAAATCATCAGTGCCTCGTCGCCAGTAATGTCGCGTTCACCATCACCGTCAGTGATTATCGTAACGTCCGTAGCTTTTCCCATGTAACCCCGCGTAACGATTCCGACTTTTATTCCGAGAGAGAGAGCGTATTCGGCGAGCATTATCGTGAAAGGGGTCTTGTTCGTCCCGCCATATGTAAGATTCCCAATGCTTATCACTGGGATTGGAGTTTCGTCTGCCCTGAGTAAACCGTGAGCCCTGAGGAAATTCAGAACGGCCACGAAAAGCCCCGTAATCCACGAGAATGGTGTCAGCAATATGTCGAAAGCGAGGCTGTAAGATTTCCCCTTTGCGTGGCTTATGTAGCGTCTATAGATTTCCGTAAGCAAGCTTCGTTCCGTAAGCAAGCTTCGTTCCGTAAAGTTCGGCATAAAGCCCTCCCATTGCGATTAGTTCGTCATGTGTTCCTGCCTCAATGAATCTTCCGTCTCTAAGGACATAAATCCTGTCAGCGTTCCTTATTGTGCTTAACCTGTGAGCGATTATTATTGACGTTCTCCCCTTCATGGCCTGGTTTAGTGCTTTCTGTACGGCTAATTCTGATGCTGTGTCGAGTGAGCTGGTGGCTTCATCGAGAATGAGAATACGCGGGTCTCGGATTACTGCTCTTGCGATTGCGATTCTCTGTCTCTGGCCTCCCGACAATGTAACACCTCTTTCGCCGACGAGAGTGTCATAACCTTCCGGCAAACTCTCAATGAACGCGCTGATGTCAGCAATTTCGGCAGCCTCTCTCACTCTTGCCATGTCAATCTCGCCCATTCCATAGGCAATGTTGAACGCTATAGTCCCGCGCATTAGGATACATTCCTGAGGGACGATGCCAATCTGTCTGCGCAAGTCCTTCAGCCCAAACTCCGAAATGTCAGTGCCGTCAATGAGTATCTTCCCCGATGAAGGCTCATAGAATCGCGGTATCAGGTCAGCAATCGTAGACTTCCCCGAACCCGTCGGCCCAACGATAGCGATTTTCCCGCCAGCCTCAACATCAATGTTAATGCCGTGCAGAATCTCCTGAGTATCATAGCTGAATGAGACATCTCGGAATGATATGTTGCCCTTTATGGCGATGTGTTCATGCCCGTGCGTGTCATCCTCGACTGGGATATTCAGGATTGCACAGATACGTTCGGTGCTTGCGATGCCCGTCTGAATGTAGCTCATAGAGTTCATCACGCTCCTTATTGGCTGAACCATGAAGGCGATGTACCCCGTGAACGAGATCAACTCTCCAGGTGTCAAGTCGCCATATATGACACTTCTTCCGCCTACCCAGAAGACCACAGCAAGCGCGAATATCAGGAACACCTCAATCACCCCTGCAAGTATTCCCTGAACACTCACAGCTTTAAGGAGAGCGTCATAATTTCCTTTTCCCGCAATTCTGAATCGTTCAAGTTCCTCGTCCTCGTTTGCGAAAGACCGCACTACCCTGACCGCCGAGAATGCCTCCTGAGCCGTTGCCGTTATGTCCGCCAAATGTTCCTGAACGTTATGGCCGGCAATCCGCAGCTTCTTCCCAGCGAATGAAAGAAGCAATCCTACGAACGGAAGCACGATCACGATGAGGCATGTCAGCTTCCAGTTGATATAGATGATGAAAGCGAACATTCCGGTGAAGGTAACGAGGTTGAACATGAGGTCTATGAATGTTGAGGTTACGATGTTCTGAAGCGTCGATGCGTCGCCCGTGATCCTGCTCATAAGGTCGCCGGTTCTTGATGCGTAGATAGTGCCGAGTTTCATTCTCATCATGTGGTCGTAGAGAGCGTTTCGAATGTCCATGACGACACCCTGACCTGCCTCGTTCATGTAGTAACGCTGAAGGTACATAGTCACGGCCTTGATTCCAAAAATTACGATTACCAGAACGCATATGATATTGAGCATTAACGTGTTCCTCGAAATCAGGACATCATCGACTACAGACTTGAAGAGGTACGGAGGAAGGACATTAAGCCCCGAAGACACGAGCATGAATATGGTTGCAAGCAATATCTTGAGCCTGTAAGGTTTAGCGTAAGAGTAGAGAAATGCGGCCGGCTTCATATGATTTCACCTTTTCCCGCCGCGACATCACATAACTTTTCCGCAGCTCCGTAATTCCCTGAAAGCCCGCGAAGCTCTTTGCGTACCTCCTCAAGATGCTCACGGTCGTCAAGTTCAGCGCGTAATCTCTCAGCAATCATCTCCGTCGTAACGTCTCCCCAAAGTTCCGTGAAGATATTTCGGTTGAATGTTCGATTGGGCAATGAGATGTAACCGCCCCATTTGTTGACGGTATGAAGCAATGCCTTCCGGCGGATCATTTTGCCGACGACGGGGAGCCCCGTGAAGAATCCTGCTACACCTGAGACCGGCATGAGAGCGAGGAACTTTTCGGGAGCAACAACGATTCCAGGAAGACCTGAGTGCATCATCTCGAAGTTGTTTGTCCCCGGCTGAGTGATTGCGAAGTCTGACTCTCTCATTGCGATACCTGCGCCGGCTCTGACGGGATTCAGCCCTTCTTTGCGCCATATGGACATTTCATATTCCGGCATGAACTGCGGGAAAAGTGAGCGTATCCTAGCGTTTGGGATCAGGCGGGTGATGTTGTCCCTGAGCTGACAGAGCCACGATATTACGGCTGACCTGATTTTCGGACGGCTTCCGGGAAGAAAGAGTATTCGCGGTGAATTTTCGTCCCTGTACCATTTCCAAGAGTTTTCAGCGAAAGGAGTGAAATCATTTCTCACGGCATCTTTGACGAGGTCGCCGATCGCTGTTACTGTTGGCATGTTTACTTGCTGAGGGTAAGCTGTAAAGAGCCTCGCACCCTTTATCTCCTTCCTGTGCCTGTAACTGTAGACGGTCAGGGGAGCGTCCGAGAACTTCGACATTCTCAGCCCGAATGCAATATCGCCTCCGAGCTGAATGATGCTGTCAGTGCGTTCATGAGCAACCTCGCGCCAAGTAATAGAAGCAGACGACGGGCCTTCGAGTTTGTCGACACCCAGGAGTGAAGCTGCCTCGCGTTCATGGCCGGAGGAGAACGGACAGGGTAGAAGCCATAATGATATTGAGTGTCCTCGCTTTCTTAGTTCTGATGCAACCGGCCTTACCCAGCCCCATAATTCGCCGGGGCCGTTAGTGAGAATAGTAATCCGCAAAAAATTCACCTTCTGGATTTAGAATATGATTATAATATCAGGGAAGGGAGATTTTGACATGAAAAAGTTAATCGCAGTAACACTAATATTTCTGCAGGCAAGCAGTGCAAGTGCGACGGTATGGGACGATTTCAGCGGTTATGTCTCAAACGCGTGGGACGATTTCACGGGCTATGTTATGAGCTGGTTCACTGACGATGAGAAGCCGGCAATTCCGGGCGATAATCTTCCGGGAAACATCGCAGGAAACTGGGACAAACTCAGCGGAACTCTGGGCGATGCTCTGACGCTCAGGGACAAGCAGGAGACTCTTCCCGATTCGACATGGCTGCCCTTCACTGAGGACAAGGTCAGCAACGGCAAGAAGCTCAACGAGCTTTTGGACCGCGCATTAGTGATACTTTCAGGGGGAAATGCAGGGAACGCGAGGTCCGACGCTGTGAGACTGAGGGCGAGAATATCGGAGCTCAGGACGGAACTTGACGCACTCCGCAACAACAGGATAAACGCTCCCGAAAGCACCTACATGTTATGGAGGAAGACGAAGCCCAAAATCGACGCTGACATTGCAGAGAAAGAGCGTGAGATTTCGAGGACTGAGGCTGAAATGTCATCAATCAATTCGCGCCTGACCGAAGAACTCCGCAACATCGGCCTTGAACTGACGGAGGCACAGACAGACATACTCCTGAATTCCGTGACTGGTGAGGACATTCTTCAGAACACGATCGTATTCGACAACGTTAAATCGGTCGTCTCGAAACTGGAGGAGCTTTCACAGAAGGACACCAACACCCTCGAAATAACGAAGCGTTACACTGGAATGTATCTCGTTCTGAATGACATACTGATACACACTCAGGAGGAGTTAATCCGGAAGATGGACACGGACTACAAGCCGCGGCTGTCGGAACTCATAAAGGAAGCTGAGGCACTGAGAAAGCAGGCATTAAGGCGTAGCAACGACAAAGCATACACGTCATCGCAGAGGAAGTCATTTGCCCTCAACGCGAAATCTAACGCCACGACAATCGAGGCAGCTCGTCTTTACGGGGAGCTTATCGAGAGTCAGAAGTCATCGCTCATAAAGAGTATACGTGCTTTAACGCTGAACCGTGATTTGGCAGAGAACACATACAAGACTGTGAGGAGTTCGGGGGAACTTAGGGGGCTTATACATTCGGGGCTTAATACGTTTGACGCTGTGAATCGACTTTCGATGCCGGAACTGAAAATATTTGAGAGCGGTGCAATGAGGGCGGAATTTGACGAAATCAACAGGAGACTGAAACGCTAAAGCCTATTCCTGAACAAAACGATAGGGGCAGCTGATTGAGGGAATTGATTCTCAAGCTGCCCTGTAATTTTATGGTGATGTCTCTGGCAGCCGAAATTTTCGCCTGAACTATCGTCAAAGTTCCGTGAAATTTATAATGAAACTGAATCAGTATCGTATAATACAAAAATAAAATCTACAGAGAGGAAAACGATTGAAACAGAATGAAGCTGTCAGAAATGGCTGAGAGATTGAGCCTGAAAGTATCAGGAAACCCAGAGCGCGAGATATTGGGGGTAGCATCACCTGAAGACCCCACCCCTTCACACATCTGCGTAGTTTGGGACAGGGGAGTAATCCGGAAACTTGCCCCATCAATCGCAGTAATCGCGAAGGAAGAATACTTTTCCGACCAGGTAATTCAAAGGGACGGCCTTATATGTGAGAATGCCCGCGCAAGGTTGGGTGAAGTTTTATCGCTTTTTGCCGAAGAACTCGCAGTAACAGGAATCGACCCCAAGGCCGAAGTATCACCCTCCGCAAAAGTTTCCCCAAAGGCAAGAGTTTCAGCATTCGCATACGTCGGAGAGGGCTGTGAAATTGGCGAAGGTACAGTGATAGAGCCTCATGCTGTACTCGTCCGCAACGTTCACATTGGGAGGAACTGCCTGATACATTCTGGAGCTGTAATAGGGGCTGACGGTTTCGGATTTGAGCGGACACAAGACGGCCTCGTCAAAATTCCGCAGGTTGGCGGCGTTAAAATCGGCGATGATGTCGAAATCGGAGCCTGCACGACAATCGACCGCGGAACAATGAGCGACACCGAGATAGGTTCAGGCACTAAGCTCGACAACCAGGTTCAGGTCGGCCACAACGTCAAAATCGGACGCAACTGCATAATCTGCTCAATGTCAGGAATTGCAGGAAGCAGTATCCTCGAAGACAACGTTACAGTCGCTGTACAAGCCGGAATAACCGACCACGTAAGAATAGGCGCGAACACGGTCATTGCCGGACGCTCAGGAATTACGAACGATGTCCCGGCGAACTCAATAGTCTCGGGCTTCCCTGCACGCAATCACAACGACGCTAAGAGGGCGTTGGTTCTTGCGGCTGACTTGCCTTTACTCGTTAAGAGGATTCATGTTCTTGAGAAAAAAGTAAACGAGCTGCAAAAATGAGGCTCTTAAACGGGATAATAAGAGTGGAGGGCGTAGGACTCCACAGCGGCAAGGAGTGTGTGCTTACGATCGAACCCTGCGATGCTCCTGAAGTCATGATGAATGGAGTTCCTTTGCGGAAATTGAGGACTAGGGGGACGAATCGCGGCTCGGATTATATTTTCCCAAGCGGTGAGGAAGTTCGGACATGTGAGCATGTACTCTCGGCACTTTACGGGACAGGGATATATTCGGGAGTTCGAGTAAATGTTGACGGAGGGGAGATGCCAGCGATTGATGGCTGTTCGAGTTTTCTAATCGGTGAAATATTATCCAATAGCTGTGAAGACGGCCATGAAGTCCCAAGCCTTGAAGTTCGTGAACCCGTCATAGTGTCGAATGATGACCGTACGAGATTCGTTGCGGCATTCCCGGATACATGCTTTCACGTAACGTACACGGTTGAATATGAGAAGGTCGGCGCAGAGGTCTACGATTACGCGCACACAACCGCGAATTACGTCAATGATATAGCCGGAGCCAGGACGTTTGCGCTTGAACGGGACATTGAGTACCTTCGTTCTCACGGAATGGCACTGGGCGGAACTCTCGACAACGCTATAGTGATAGGAGACACGATACACGCGAAGGGAGGATTACGCTGGCCGAATGAGTTTGTACGCCACAAAGTCCTTGATCTGATCGGCGACCTCGCATCATTGGGGAGACCGTTGAATGCACACATAATAGCAATGAGGGCGGGCCATGAATTACATTTGAAACTCACAGAAAGACTGAAGGAGGAGACAGGGATTGCCAGAGATTGATATTTTCGGAATTATGAAGACGCTGAAGCATCGTTACCCGTTTTTGATGGTTGACAGGATAACGGAATATGACGACATGCACGTAACGGGCTACAAGAATGTAACGTACAACGAGCCTTTCTTTCAGGGACATTTTCCCGGCGACCCGACAATGCCAGGAGTATTGATCGTTGAGAGCATGGGGCAGGTTGCGAGCGTTTTACTTGGCATCAAGCTCGGAATTGAGCAGGGCAACAAGATAGCTTTCCTCACGGGGATGGACAAGGTACGTTTCCGAAAACCCGTCCGTCCGGGCGACAAGCTGGTAACAAAAGCTGAACTCACAAATGTACGGAGCAATTCGGCAAAGGCAAAAGCAAAAGCCTACGTTGATGATGAAGTTGTCGCTGAGGCTGAGTTCCTGACGATAATTGCTGACACGCTGTCTAAACCGCAGGAGGCCGAAAATTGAGCGTAATCATTCACCCATCATCAGTAGTATCAACAAAAGCAGAAATCGCTGACGGCGTTAAGATTGGACCGTTCTGCAATGTTTCGGACAAGGTTAAAATTGGAGCGGGGACTGAGCTTGTCGCATTCGTCAGTGTTCACGACAATGTAACGATAGGCGAGGGCTGCAAGATTTGCGAACACACAGCAATCGGCGGAGACCCTCAGGATCATGGCTACAAGGGCGAAACCTCCTACGTAAAAATCGGCAGCAACAACCTAATCCGCGAGAACGTAACCATAAATCGTGCAACAGGCGAGGGAAATTCAACGACCGTCGGGAATGACTGCTTTATCATGGAAGGGGTGCACTTTGCCCACAACGTCCAAATTGGAGACAGCGTAACGATTGCGAACAAGGTTGGACTCTCAGGATTCGCACAGGTCGGAAGCCACACAGTCTTCGGAGGGATGGCGGGGGTACATCAATTCGTTAGAATCGGCGAGTACTGCATGATCGGCGGACTATACCGAGTGTCGAAGGACGTTCCGCATTACACGCTTGCATCGGGAGAGCCATTGAGATTGACGGGCTTGAACAAAATCGGGTTACAGCGCGGAGGATTTTTGCCGGAGACGATAAAGAAGATCTACCGTTTCTACAGATTTCTTTACGACAAGAACGCAGTATTTTCGGAAAGATTGAGAGAGGCGGTAAATACGAAAGCGAAGTATATTCCAGAAATTCAGCGTGTCATAGAATTTTACGAGGGAACTGAAAGAGGAGTAACATTCTGGGGCAATTAGCGGTATAATCTTCTCATTCCAGAATAATAACGACGACAAGGAACGGAGGATTTTAATCAATGCAGGAAAAGAAAATCGTGAATATCCCCTCACTAATCAGCGATTACTACACGCTCGCCCCGAATCCTGATGACAAGACACAGCAGGTAGCGTTCGGAACGTCAGGGCATCGTGGATCATCGGCACTTCACAGCTTCAACGAGGCACACATTCTCGCAATCGCACAGGCTGTCTACGAGCATCGAACGGCTGAAGGCATTCCCGGCCCGCTATATCTTGGTGCTGACACACACGCGCTTTCCGAGCCTTCAATGAGGACATGCGTGGAGGTTTTGGCGGCAAACGGAGTCGAGCTGATACTTCAGAAGGACTTTGCGCCGACACCGACCCCAGTGATCTCGCGTGCAATTCTCGCTCACAACAGAGACCCCAAAAACAAGACCGCTGACGGAATGGTCATCACACCCTCGCACAATCCCCCAACAGACGGCGGAATAAAGTACGACCCACCATCGGGAGGCCCTGCAAGCCCTGAAATCACCAGCAAGATTCAGAACCGCGCAAACGAGCTTATTCGTCAGGGAGTAGGAAGCATTAAGCGCGTGCCTTTCGAGAAGGCCGTGAAGATGGACAACGTTCACTTCGAGGATTTCGTTCTTCCTTACGTGAAAGCGCTCGCAAGCGTTGTTGACATGGAGGCAATCGCAAAGTCTGGCCTGAAGATTGGTGCTGACCCTCTCGGCGGTTCAGGGATATATTACTGGAAACCAATAGCGGAAGTCTACGGCATAAAGAATCTCGAAGTCGTGAATCCCAACCTTGACCCAACATTCTCATTCATGCCGCCCGACCATGACGGCAAGATCAGAATGGACTGCTCATCGCCCTACGCAATGGCCAACCTCATAAAGCTGAAGGACGACTATGATATAGCGTTCGGCAATGACACGGACTACGACAGACACGGAATCGTAACGCCTCAGGGCCTCATGAATCCGAATGCGTATCTTGCGGTTGCGGTTCAGCATCTTTTCACGTCGAGGAAGGGCTGGAGGAGCGATGCTGCTGTAGGCAAGACGGTCGTCTCAAGCTCAATAATCGACCGCGTAACAGCTGGAATCGGCCGTAAACTCTGCGAAGTTCCTGTAGGCTTCAAGTGGTTTGTTGACGGACTTCTTGACGGCTCAATGGGCTTTGGTGGCGAGGAGAGCGCGGGTGCGTCATTCCTCTGCAAAGACGGCTCAGTTTGGACAACCGACAAGGACGGAATAATCATGGACTTGCTGGCTTGCGAGATTACGGCGGTAACAGGAAAGAACCCGGCACAGCACTACGACGAGATCAAGGCGAAGTACGGGACTAGCTTCTACGCTAGGATAGATACACCGGCGACACCCGAACAGAAAGCGGCATTGGGTAAACTTTCACCCGACGACATAAAGGCTGACACGTTGGCGGGGGACAAGATTACGGCGAAGTTCACGAAAGCTCCGGGAAACAACGCATCAATCGGCGGCTTGAAGGTTACGACTGCGAACGGCTGGTTTGCGGCGAGACCGTCAGGAACGGAGAACATCTGCAAGCTATACGCTGAGAGTTTCGTAAGCCCTGAACACCTCAAGAAGATTCAGGAAGAAGCTC
The DNA here is from genome assembly GCA_937915755.1 of uncultured Fretibacterium sp. GTDB lineage: Bacteria > Synergistota > Synergistia > Synergistales > Aminobacteriaceae > JAFUXM01. Next base: position 13,650 of record CALGGR010000197.1, read on the forward strand.
AGGCAATAATAGCGTAAGAATTTGTGATAGCCCTCTGGTATTAGCCGGAGGGTTTTGTTTTCGCGCTAGAATATTTCCGAGTGAGTACCTACACGGAAAAACATTATCAGTTCATGCCTCGCCGTCCTCTCCGTATGATATACCAACACCAAGTCGCCCTTTATGTGGCACTCTCTCATATCACGAAGTTCACCCTTTAGCTGATGGTCCTTCCATTCGGCAGAAAGAGGGGCATCATTCGCAATTAACAGCATCATACACTCTTTAACGACGTTCATATCATGCTTCCCAGAACGCTCCAACTTCTCCCAATCCCTCAGGAAATCCTTTGCGTATGATGTCTCACGCGGAAGAATAGCCCGCTTATCGGCAGCGTTTTTCATTCTTGCTCGAACATCTCCATTCGCTTCCTCCACGCCTTAATCATTTCCCAGCCCTCAGAAAGTGCCCTCAATGTCGTCTGATTAGTTACCCCTTTCCCATCATCGTCGTAAAGATAATATTCCCCCTTCTCATTCGTTGCAGGATATAGCATTTCCATAAATATCTCTCCTCGTAATGTTAATATTATGTTATTCTACAATATATCCAGCTTGCGCGTCGAAGATGATGCAGCGAATCAGAAGTTTTTCGTTGACTGAAATATTTTTTGCGCTATCATTTCTGTAATTCCAACAAAAAGAGAGAATACAGACCATGCAACTAATAACAAGCCACCTCAATACAGATTTCGATTCACTAGCAAGCATGATAGCAATCCAGAAACTCTACCCCGACGCGGTAATCTGTCCTCCCGGTTCAATGTCCCGAAAAGTCCGCGACTTCATGGCCAAGCAAGGCAGACCCTTCGCCTCACGCCTCATGAAGCCCAAGAAGATCCCCCTCGATGAAGTTACTCTCATGATAGTTGCTGACACACGTTCACGCGCAAGAATCGGGCCTTTCGCGGCACTCGCAGGGAGGCAGGACGTTGAAGTCCACGTTTATGACCACCACCCCGCGACCCTCGATGACATTCCGGCGGACAAACTCGTCTACGAACCCATAGGCGCGGCAACAACTACGATACTCGAACGCCTCCTCCTCGAACGCAAAGAAATCACACCAGAGGAAGCCACTCTCTTCGCAATCGGAATCTATGACGACACAGGAGCTTTCACCTACGAGACCACGACCGAGCGCGACATTGCGGCAGTGAGTTACTTGCGGGAATTAGGGGCGGACTTGTCGGGAGTATTGGCTCAGGTTGAGACTGACATGTCATCAGAGGACAAGAAGCTCCTCGACACTCTCGCTGAAAACGCGAAGGAAATATACATTAACGGCGCGAAAGTCTACCTCACATGGGCGGAAACTGAGAACTACGTCAGCGGACTCTCCGTCTTCGTCAACAGGCTCAAGGAATATTGCGACTCTCACGTAACGATCGCTGTCGTCAACAACGGCGGAAAGAAAACCAACATCATCGCCCGAAGCGCCGAAGGAATCCTCAACGTAAAGGAATTTCTCGCTCCTTACGGCGGAAGCGGGCACTATCAGGCGGGAAGCGCAACTCTCATCGACAACAGAGACCCGAAGGAACTTCTCGCAGAAATCGAGTCCCGTCTCGCAGGCGCAATAACACCGATGATGAAGGTCTCAGACATAATGACATCGCCCGTTATTGCAGTCGGGATTGAAGCAAAAGTTGACGAGGCTTACCGCACGATGCTTCGTTTCGGGGTGAAATCACTCCCAGTCATCAGCGACAGCGGTGAAGTTTTAGGAATGATGACGCGAAAAGACCTCGACAAAGCTCACCTTCACGGCCTCGACAGGGCAAACATCTCCGACTTCATGACGCAGGGAATAATCAGCCTGTCAAACGAGGCATCAATCGACGAGGCTCACAGAATGATGGCGACTTACGGCTTCGAGAAAATGCCCGTACTTGATGAAAACGGGAAACTCGTCGGAACTCTATCACGCGCAATCTTGTTGAAAGCACTCTACCATTCGGGACAGTTCGCGGGAGAGGACACAAAGAGAGACTCGGCGGGCTTCCTTTGGGTTGAGAATGTCGCTCACTTAATGGAGGAGTCATTCAGCTTAAAGACTCTCTCACTTCTTCGTCGTGTAGGCGCAAAAGCTCACGAACTCGGAATGAGGGCTTACCTCGTCGGCGGAACTGTGCGCGATATTCTGATGGGCGTTAAGAACACTGACATCGACATCTCGGTTGAGGGCGACGCTGAAAAGCTCGTAATGTCGTGGGACGAACCGGGCTGCAAATCCACACTTCACGGACGCTACAAAACCGGGACAATAACATTCCCCGACGGTGAGAAGGTTGATGTTGCGACGGCGAGAAGGGAATTTTACGAGTACGCGGCGGCAACTCCAACGGTTCAGAACAGCTCACTTCGTCAGGATTTGGGACGACGAGATTTCACCGTTAATGCAATGTCAATCTCACTCAGCGAGGACGACTGGGGGACACTCACCGACAATTATGGCGGACGCGCTGACCTAAAGGACAAACTTCTGAAAGTCCTCCATAACCTCAGCTTCGTTGAAGACCCTTCGAGAGTCCTTCGCGGCATACGTCTTGAACAGAGACTCTACATGCGTTTCGAGGACAACACGATGCGGCTTCTCAAAAGTGCGGTAAAAGGCGGGCTGCTCGAATTATTGTCGACAACAAGAATCCGCGCCGAGCTTGAGTCTGACGCAAAGGAGGCAGGTTTCCGCAACATCGTCAAGAGAATGCAGGAGCTAGGGGTGTGGGAGGCACTTTTCCCGGGCGTTAAGGTTACGGACGACGCTGTGAAACGCTTGCGGGTAATGTCGCACTACCTACATCAAATGAAGATTCACGGTGTCGACTTCAAGGGAATGGAATGGATCGTTAAGATGGCTGTCGTACTCTCAGACTCGAAGCCCGATGTTAAATTCTCAGTGATGGACAGAATGAGCCTCAATCCAAACGAGCGCGAAAACCTCACAAAATGCTTCCTTCAGTGGCCGAACGTTGAAAAATTCTGCTCGTCAAGAAAGAATGCCCCGAACTCGGAAGCCTACATGTTCTTCAAAGATTACGGCCCTGTTCCGCTCCTCTACTGGATAACGTGTCTGAAGTCCCCAGCGTCGAGGAGGCTCATCGTTGAGCATGTGGAGCTTTGGATGGGCTACAAGGGCGAACTCACGGGCAAAGACCTTCAGGCTATGGGGTTGAAGGGGAAGGCAATCGGTGATGCGCTTGCGAGCATAAAGCTGGCGATAATCGACGGGAAGATTTCAAACAGGGAAGACGAGATGAAATACGTACACGAGCAAATTCTTGACGGCGAATAAGGTGGCGGTGGTAAAATACCTGCACCAAAATCTCAAACGAAAGGAGCTTCACAGATGAAGCAAAGAAGTTTTCACATTCTGCTGATGTTAGCGGTGATGTTGTTCGCGGTCATCATGGCAGGCGGCTGCGGAGGAAGCGGCGGTGAGGTCGGGCAGTCTTTGAGCGATGACCCCGAGAATCTCCCAAACGCTGAGACTGTCATAAAAGATGACGAGATGAGCAAGGTTGAGGCTGAAGCATTTAACGCTTTGGCTTTGGAGATGCTGAGTGACGGGACTCTGTCCAAGATAGCAGAAAAAGGACTTGCGCTGCTCATAATTTCTGAAGGCGGGGAAAGTTGGACGGACTTCATGAAGGAAGATTTGTCTTTCGTCAACGTATCGCCTGACAAGCCTATCGACCTGCTCTCAGCCTACATCAAGCCAAGTTACGACAAGGGCGTGATTATAACGCTCGCAGCACCGTCAGAGAAAGCCGTCAACACTCTCCTTGAGGCGCTGGGTGAGAGGCCGAATTTCTCGCTCATAGAATCTGAGGACAAACTTGAGCTTTACGCGGTGGCGCGGGCTGAAGACAATTCCGGGAGAAAGCACTTCTTCTCATACCAGATACCGCAGAGAAAGAGTTTCATCTATTAGCATGGGGAGATTATCACTCTCTCTTCCGATGTCAGCTTTGACGTTGAGGGCATTTCATCGGGCGACAACAAGGCCGAAGACCTCACGGAATATTCCGGGACGACTTCAGAGGACATCGAGCGTATAGAGACTGAGTATCAAGTGAACCGATGGAGGGATTTCTTCCACTGGTGCGCGGACGGAATTGATGAGGCACTCGCTAATTCTGAGGCGGCTGTTGCGTCATTGAGGGCGGCGGCTGGCAATGACGAACTTACATCTATTGCGGAAGGAAGACACGTAGTTATCCCTTACGACGACTGCATAACGTTTCACCCGTTCGGCGAGAATTACAACGGTGGCAGGTACAACAGGACAATATCCCGCAAGAGCAAGGGAGTGTATACCATCTACTCGGTTCATTCATTCTCAACCGGCTCGGATTACTACTTAGTGCAGGCAACACTGACCAGCACCCCCGACCATCAAGAGACCAACCCACAGAGGAATTACACGGACGGAGAACCGGCATACTACACGCACTATCACGCAGGCTTCACGGATTATCTCACAATCCGCGCATACATTCAGGGAGCAGGCAATGACCCGGAAAAAGTCGCGCTCATCGGGAACATTCCGGGCGATGATGTCCCTGAGACTGAAACAATCTCCAAGAGCGATGGCTGGTCTTTCGGCGGTACAATCGGAGGCGGCTACACTCAGACACCAGGCTTAGGCATCAACGGCAGCCTGTCCTACAGCGTCTCACACAACAGAACTATCAGCTACCAAACGAAAAAATGGAGCATTAAGAATGAGTGCGAAGAGTCAATCCCTAAGTTCAGGGCGCAGTTCCACCACGAAGAGAACAACGGAGACCCGCATACTCATAGTGCTAGCCCCTATAATCCCTAGGCAGATATTGATATGTGGCAGGATATTAAGGTTGACGGTGAGACCAAGAGCAGAATCGAATACAGCACTGAATGGGCCTGGGAGATCAAAAAAGATTTCTGGCAGAACAGGGACAGTGTGAGGATAATTGCCACCCCTGTAATCGGAGAGCGTTTCGCATTTGGCTGGGGAATGTGTAATAGGGTGGGAGACGACAAGGGAAACGATCACAACGGCAAGTCTCAGACTATTGACGTATCAATGCCAACAGACCTCGGCGATCTTGCCCCTGCTCATCTCCACGTCAGCAAGGGAAGTTTTGCTCCCAATCCCAACGGTGAGACTCTGAGCTTCACTCTTCTGTGCAATTCAAACTGGACTGTGGAGAGCAATGCTGACTGGTGCGTAATCTCTGAGACCGGGAAATCCGGCGCTGATACCGGCGCGAACGAAAGGCAGATACTCTTCAACGTCGCAAAGCACCCCCAAGCAGGAGGAGATTTCAGCGTTCGTCAGGCGAAAATCACGGTGAAGGAAATCCGTCCCAACGGTAAAATCGGAGACTCCTTCGACATCGACATACAGCAGGCCACAAAGTAAAACTGCATATTTTCACTCGCTGACGTTTGGGAATGGCGTATAATCAAGTCTCCTTGTCATTCGTGGCAGGGAGATTTTCACATTCAGGAGGCAACAATGGACATACAATATCTTCTTTGGCTTCAGGATTTCCGCAACAGCATAAACGGCGCACTTGACCCCTTCGTCGAATGGATTTCGCTCTTCGGCATAAGGGAGTCACTGATGCTCCCCGTCCTCGTTTACTGGTGCATAAGCAAGCGCAAGGGACTCTTCATTCTCTACGCGTGGAAAATCAGCCAGACAATCAACGCGGCTGTGAAGCTGACAGTCTGCGCTTATCGTCCTTGGGTGAGAGAGCCCCGAATAATTCCTGCGGGCGACTCGCTAAAGACTGCGGGAGGCTACTCATTCCCGAGCGGACACACGATGATGGCTGCCCCGATATACGGAGGAATGGCAACATGTACACGCAACAAGCTCGTGCGGGCGTTCTGGGTTGTGATGATACTGCTCCTCATGATTTCGCGGAACTATCTCGGCGTTCACACCCCTCAAGATGTCGTTGTGGGCTGTGTGCTTGGAGTGCTGTCGCTGTATATCGCGCACTGGGCGTTGAGCTGGATTGACCGGCACCCCGAGAAGGATGGACTCGTTATGCTGATTTCGGGGCTTGCGGGAATTTTGACGCTTGCATACGTTGTCTACAAGCCTTACCCGATGGACTATGTTGACGGGAAACTGCTTGTTGACCCTGTGAAGATGCAGGTTGACGCATGGGGAGACGCTGGGGCGATGGCGACGTTCGCGCTTTGCTGGTACATTGAGAGCCGCTTCATAAAGTTCAAGGAGACCGGCTTCGGCGTTAAGGGGATAATCCTCTGCGTTCTGGGAATGATTCCGCTCTACTGGCTGATATGGCACATCGGCGGGGTAATGTCGGGGATTTTCGGCGCACATTTGGGGAAATTCATGGCAAAGTCAACACAGATAGTCTACATCATGGTGATATGGCCGATTGTGATTAGACTGTTCTCGGGAAAGAAAGACTGAAGCGTGGATTAAATCTCCGTCGTAACATTGACATTGAGGCTCTTAATCCCGCGGATTTTCCTTAGAGCCTCAACAAATTTCTGAATATCCTCAGAATTTCCCTTAGTGATTACGCATTCGAGGCAGGTTGAATGATTGAGGTGAACGTGAGTTGCGCAGATGATCACATCACCAGAGTCGTGCTGTGCCGACGTGAGGCTTCGTGTGAGTTCCGGCAAATGGTGGTCATAAACGATCGTTACTGTCGCGCAGATTTCCCCCTCGCTGCAACGCCAACGCTCCCTCGAAACGTACTCCCTCATGAGACTCCTCACAGCCTCCGAGCGGTTCTCCCTGTTCTCCGAGTAATACGCTGCCTCAAACTCGGACAGTAAATCCTCCGGGACTGTGATGCTGAATCGGACAAGCTCCTCACTGGGCATTGGACTTTCGCCGTGATGATGATTTTGCTGACGACTCTGTGTACTCAACGTCGATAACGCCATCGCTTCCTGCTTTTATCTCTTTGCCTGTGAAATACTTGTAGCAGTATTTTCCGCCTGCCCCGAAAAGCGCGGTCAATGCTCCCCATCCCAAGAAGCTGAAGAGATATGACGGCAAGACGAAAAGGACGAAGTATATTATCGTGAAGATGAAGCCTCCCATACATACGAACATTGGGGAAAACACGAGAAGAAGTATGCCTCTGTCTTTTGCGTCTGCGTTCCGCCAAATGCTGAGGACGAAATCGAGTCCCCCCATATATAGCGAGGGCTTGAGGAGTTTCGTTGCGTATTCGCGGATTTTGTCAAAGTTGAACATGTATTGCCTCCATAGATTTTTGCCTAATTATAGCGCAGAATGCCAGCCTTGCGACGACAGAAAGCCTATGATATAGTTTGTTAAAAATCAAGTTTGTGAAGGGGAGAACATGACAGAACAATACAGCATAGTACACTACAGAGAGAACGGTAAAGATATTTTCGAGGATTGGCTCAAGTCTCTTAAGGATAAAAGAGCTGCTGTTGCCATAGCAAGAACCGTCAAACGCACGGAAAATGGTAATTTCGGAGAACATAAGCCTTGTCGTGAGGGTGTCTGGGAACTAATTGTTGACTATGGGCCGGGATACAGAGTCTATTATTCTATTACTGGGAAAACCATTGTTCTGCTTCTATGCGCGGGTGATAAACGCACTCAACAGAAGGATATTGATAGAGCTATTGAGTATCTGAAAAAATACAAGGAGGAACATTCATGATTACTGACACTATACCTCATGAGGAAGCTGTTATACGACATTTCATTGAAGACCCGGAATTTGCTGACCTGTACCTCAACACTGTCCTTGCTGACGGTGATGATTATGAAATACAGCGGGTTCAAAGCTGGTACGATGAAGCCAAAGCTCGAACCCAGAAGCTCGGCTATTGGGGGAGTATAGTAAACAACGCCGAGAAAACTGCACGGGAAGGCAAGAACCTTGAGGCTATTATCGCTCTAATGACACGTGCGCTCGGGATACTCAAGGATGCTGTGCCAGCCAGTGCATGAACATGGAAAAACAGAAAGCATGACAGCGCAATATAGCATTTTACATTACACAGAGAACGGCAGGGACGTTTTCGATGACTGGATTAAATCTCTAAGGGACAAACGAGGACAATCTGCAATATGTGAACTACCGCCACTTATAGAAGAGGCAGCTTCCTAATTCAACGAGGTCAGCGC
>CALGGR010000198.1 GCA_937915755.1 uncultured Fretibacterium sp.
GCTCATGGTCAGAACTCCTAACTTTAAGCGGTGGTTCGGAGACTGGGAAAATCACACTGAGAATGCAAGCAAAGTTGTTGACGCTAACGGTGAACCGCTCGTAGTTTACCACGGCACTTTATACGGCGACTTTTCTATCTTCAGCACTAAAGGAAGGGGCAGAACTAAAGATACTGGAGCTTGGTTCACGTCTAGCAGGCAGAATGTTCAAAATAACACAAGCTCTATCGTTGAAGCACGCAAGTTAGTTACAAGCAATTTACATTATGCTAAGGCTATGATTGACAGCCTGCGCAGAGACGGTTATACAAGCGCATATGACATCAATGAAGGCTACAAGAATGGACGCTTTGAGAAAGACGAAGCTCGCTATATTGCTGACAGGTTCATTGCTAATCAGAAACTCATTGACTTAGAACCGGAAATCATGCACATACTTGACAACTTGGATAATACAAATATTGATGCCGCTGACGGCGCAAATATTCTTTTATCCAATGAACAATATGCTGGCTTTCCCGCTAATCGTATTAATCAGGCTGCCTCTTTAATTAAAGACGCTGTTCTGGCTGAAAATAACGCTAGAAAAGGTTACAGGATTTACGAAACCTTCTTGAATATACGCAATCCCTTTATCTATGATGCTAACGGACACGACTGGGATAACCTGAACGGTACAAATGATAACTATTCAACTGATAAATTAGCTAAAGACGTTTGGGGGGGAAGACTGGGCAATAATAACAGCAATTATGACGGCATTATTATCCGTAACGTCGTCGACGGCGCAAAAATTGACAACGATAAAATTTCTGCTGATGATTTCATTGTTCCTACTTCCACGCAAATAAAATCAGCCACTGCTAACAGGGGCACTTTCAGCACCACTAATCCAGACATCTATCACCAGTCTGCTTATAACAATGAGGACAGAATTACACAGCAGGATTTCAGAACGGCAAAGTTAGACAGTAAACTTATATCCGATGCTAAACGCTTCACTGAAAAACACGGGGCTTTAGGCAGTCGTAATGTAGAGGCATATTTCCAGCGGTTTAACAGACATTCTAACTATCAGGATACTGACAGCGAAGTTCAAAAACTTCTTGAACGCAATAGACGCGCTGAACCGGCTTTCAGGGCTTTAATGGACGAACTCCATAATGAATTTGGCGGCTCTCTTAAACTAAGGGATAATATGAAATCTCCTGAACGTATCATCAGAAAGGCTAACAAACTATATGGCGGTAATATCTCTCGTGTCCCTGACGTTTGGGCTGCTACTATCATTTTCGACAATGAACATGACATCGCACGCGCTGCTGAAAAACTTTGGGATAGAGACGAAATCATTAAAGTCGATAACAGGTGGAATAGACCTAAACGCTCTACCGGTTACCGCGATGTCCTGTCTTTGTTACGCCTCAATGACGGCACTGTCGTTGAACTTCAGCTTCAGCATTCCGCCATGATGGAAGTTAAAGATGATATTGGACACCTCCTTTACGAGTTCATGAGCAACAATGAGCATAACTATGAACTCAAGCCTTATGTTTGGGATACCGGCGAAATCAGCAAGATACTTTACGGGGCAGCTATGGATGGCACTTACCATAACTTGCCGCAGAAAGCTAAAAACGAACTTCGGACGCTTGGCGAAAATCTTGTGCGGGCTTCTAATACAACTGAGGCAAAAAAAGCTGTACGTGCCTTACAGGCCTTCGTTAATGATAATCTTCAACGCTCACCGTATAGTTCTGACAATGCGTCTAGGGCTTCTTCTCGCGTGCAGGGCGTACAAGCATCCGTAAGGTCGCGGGCTGCTTCTTCATCTACTGAACAAAGCGTACCGTCAGGAGCTAATAGATATACCCGCTCGGAAGGCATTAAATCTTCAGGCGTATCCTCCTCTCCTTCCAGATACTCTACTGCAAATGGGGCTAATCCTGAATTTATGAAATACTCCAACATTCTTAACAACTCCAATCCGGATAATATTGATTTCGATAATCTTATCACGGATAATGACGGCTTCATTTCTGTTGATGATTTGGAACGCTACAATCAGGCTAACCCTGAATGGCTGGATACTTTGCACGGCACTGGCCATACGCTGGAAGGCAATCAGTTCGATTTAAGCAAAATAGGTTCAGGGGAAGGCGGACAGTTTAGAGGCTGGGGCATCTATTCCGCTCAAGCTAGAGGCGTGGCGGAAACTTACAGACGCTTCGGTTTGTCTAAAGAAGGTAAACTAGTCATCTCATTTAAGGACGGCTCTACTTACACTTCTCACCCTGAGTTTGATTATGAAGACGCTCGCTTTTGGGGAATGCCTTACTTAGATGAGGATGAATATACTGACGAGGAAAATAACCTTTGGCTTGTTCTATCGGACGTTTACGAGTTTGTAAGGGATACTCTTGAAGAAAACGAAGACGCTTACATATCAGGTTATGACATTAAGAAAAAATTACTCACTGACTGGCGGGAACAGTTAGAAAGGGATAAAAAATTAAAACAAGGACAATTTGGCTTTGAGCGTAAAGAACAGCGTATCCAGCGCGCGGAAAAAGTTATCGACCTGATTAACAGCATTTCAGATTTTGAGATACAAAAACTTAAAGGCAATATCTATAAAAATAAGCATAAGGGTTATGATTACCTGCTTAATTGGGACGCTGCCCTTGATGAACAGTCTGAACACGCAAAGAAAGCTATACAGAAAATCAAAGTCTTCATTCACAGGCTCGCTAAACTTTTAGGTATTAATACTACTGCCTTCGACAATTCTGATACGGGCGGAGCTTTATACATGAATATTGCGGGCATTATGAAACAGTATCTGCAAAAACACCCTAACCCTAGAGACGGCGTTCTTGGGGCTAAACATCGCACTTCTCTCCTATTCAACCGCTTCGGCGTTCCGGCTTTATACTTCTGGGACAAATTTAGCAGAAAAAAACAAAACGGTACTCACAACTTCGTTACTTGGAATAAAGACGCTATCAGGGTGGTTGATATTGACCCCACAAGCGACCAAGACGCTATCGACTACTTCAACAAGTACAGGGCTGAACATCCGGACGGCTTCATCAATTCTGACGCTATCGAACAGTATGACCAGCTCGTTACTCATGCTACAGGCAATATCATCTGGAATAACCGCTTTGACCTTAAGTACAAAGGCTCTAGTGAAGGCACTGCTGTGTTTGGACATGGGGCTTATTTCGCAAGTAATCCTAAAGTATCGGAGCACTATAGACGCTTCGGGATACAAAACAAAAAACTTAGCGACCCTAGAGGGACTATCACCATCAAAACTAAAGACGGCAGCTCTTTCAACTCCTTGAATTGGGGCGTATGGAATAATTCACCTAATCCTTCTTTATGGAATGTCCTCAATGATATTGACGTTCTGGTTAGAGCCGCAAAAGGTAAGCCTAATTTCTCTCGCATAAAAAAGGATATTCTCAAATCCTATAACCAGAAAATAAAAGAACAAAAAAAGGCTTTAGCTTACTTCAAGCATGAACTCAAATCTGCGGACAAAAACAGCCCTGAGTATTCGAGATTAACGGATAATATTGATTACCACAACCACATCATAAAGACTATTCAGGACAAAATAGACGCTCTTAACTCCATCGTTGAGTTCTCCACCTCTGAACCTAAAAATGGCAATGTCTATTCTTTCGATATTCCTGAAGATTATGAACTTCTTAACTGGGACGCTGCTCTAATTTCACAGTCAGATAAAATCATGCCTGCTATTAATAAGGCCGTCGATTTCATTAACAGGTTCTATGAATATCCTTCTAACGTTATTGCTGATTATTTCTCCGAATTTACTAATAACCCCTCTGAAGCTAAACCTTTAATTGAAGCTGCTGTTAATGCCGCTCTCAAAAAATATGCTAAACGTTTAGTTCCTTCTCGTACCTTACGGGAAATGTCCGCTCTTAGGAAGATTGAACACTTGTTCTACAACCCTAATAAATTCTATGACCTCTTGGCTAAAATCTCCGACCTATCTTTCTCTTCGTCGTCTTTTAATCCTCAAAACTCAACAGGTGAAGATTTATACGGGAAATTATCTTCCGTCTTAGGTTCTGATGAAGAGGCTTCTAACTGGCTCAATCAGCACGGCATACCGGGTCATTATTACTGGGACAGTTTCAGCAGAGATAAAGGCGAGGGTACTCATAACTACGTCATTTGGAACATGGACAAAATCAAGATGGTCGGTATTTCGGACGACAGCGACCAAGACGCTAAAGATTACTTCTACAAGACTAAGGCTGAACAGGAAAAGCAGAATACTCCAGCACCTGAAAGCTACAATCAGGTTATCGGCGTTGAAGGGGCTAGAAGGCTTGACGAACAGGAAGGGACTGCCATTCGTATGGATAACCTTAACGTTGCAAGACAGATGGAGAAGTCGGGCAAATCTCCAAAGCAGTTATAGCTCGCTACTGGCTGGATGAGAGGCGTTGACGGTAAATGGCGGTATGAGATACCGGACGGAAAACTCAAGCTAAACAAACTGAAGGAATATCGTAAAATTGAAAGTAAAGTTGAAGCAATCTATCAAATGATGGATGATGACCCCAATTACATACCTTCTAGCAGTGAACAAGAAATTATTGACTATAAACCTCGTATTGATTACTTCTTTGACGCTCCGGAACTTTTCGCTGCTTATCCTCAGCTTCGTAATATTACTGTTTATTTTGCTGACTTAGGAAGTGCTGCCGCTATGTATTATCCTGATTTTCATGGAATTGATATTGACCGCAGTATAACTTCGGCAAAAGAACTTAGAGTTAGCATTATCCATGAACTTCAACATGCTGTTCAAGAAATTGAAGGCTTCGCTGCAGGGGCAAACATTGATGAAACTAAAGACACTCAATACGTCAAGGCAGATAGAAAATTTCAGACTACATTAGATAGATTAAAACCTGATTTACGCAATAAAATCAATGACATATATAACGCTAAAACTGTCGAGGAGGTTCGCTCTTTAGTTAGCGCACTAACTCCTGAAGAAAAAAAGATTTTTGATAAAATACATGCAGCTTATGTAAAACGCGGCGACAGGTTCGATACACTTTTCTCACGCTACGAACGACATGCTGGGGAAGTTGAAGCGCGGAATACTGAAACTAGAGCTAATTGGGGCGAGAAACGCAGAAGAACTACACCGCTTGATGAAACTGAAGATATTGCACGCGATAATCAGATTGTAGGCAGAATTTCACCTAAGTGGAAACAGTCAAACCGCATGAAGTCAAATAACTCCTTCGTGTCCGATGAACTCATTGAACACTACAACCAGCTCGCTTATCACGGCTCTCACAATATCATCAATGATAACCGCTTCAACTTGAAGTACGTCGGCACTGGTGAAGGCTCACAGGCTTTTGGGTACGGTATCTATCTAGCTCAAAATAAAGATGTTGCTGAAACTTACAGAACTATGGGCATGGTTCCCGAACCCTTCCTTGTCTACAACAACGGGGAACGCATAAATGAAGATGATTTAGCGACTAAAATTTATGACGATGTCTTCGTTAGTCTTTCGGAGGATGAACGCAAATTACTCTCCGCCTTTTCCTTCATTCAAGCACTTAAAGACTTATCATACGGCAATTTCACCTCTATTGATGATGCTGTTAATCACTATATTGACGATATTGCACGTTTCAACCGCGTCGACAAGAATGACACTGGAACACGGGATAAGATTTTCAAACTTGTTCAGCCTTTTATACCTGCTGAAGTCTTGCCTACTAAACAAAGAAAAGGCAATTTGTATTCTGCTGACATTCCCGAAGATTTCCAACTTCTTGACTGGGACGCTGACATGAAACACCAGCCTAAAGAAGTTTTGGACAAGCTCA
>CALGGR010000199.1 GCA_937915755.1 uncultured Fretibacterium sp.
TCCTCTCCTTCTCGCAAAATCAGGTATCCGTGTAATCAAAATACCCATTATTACCCATGCAAAAAGCAGGATATATGATTTATGACCGAGTGAGACGTTCAAGCCCGGCAACGGAACGAGCATAATCACAGCGATACCCAGCGACAATACGAAGCCAAGAAGCCCGAAGATTATTATGTCCGTCCGGCGTTCACTCCAAGCGTATTTTGCCGCCGACAATGACGTGTACGCAAATCCAATCGCCGCTCCAAGCGATGCCATGTCGAATACCCAGCCCATTACAGGACGGCCAAGAAGACATATAAGGCCCGCGACAATCCCGCAGAACAATCCAGCGTGTGAAGGTACTCCGTTCTTGTTGATGTAGCTGAACCACTTGGGGATCATTCCATCCCGGGACATCGAGAAGAGAAGTCGGCTAGTCGCTGTGTAGAAGCCTATGATCCCCGTGAGCATGGCCGCTACTACTGATGCTGTTATCACCCATAGTCCTGCTTGCCCCATTACGATTTTCGCGGCGTTGAGGGTCGGGATTGCTGACGTTCCGTGCTGATTCGAGAGGTCGGCAATGTAGGCCGGCCATGAGTGATGATAGACGTAAGGAATCACCGAGCAGGCTATCAGTGTCAGTACGAGGTAAACGAACGCTCCGCACACTATGCTCGTGTCCATTACGACTTTAACTCTGTCGGACGAGAAATTAGACTCCTCCATTAGCTGTGGTACTGTGTCGAAACCTACGAACGATTGAGGGCCTGTAACGAATACTGCAATTATCTGCGCGATTATTCCCTTCGTGAAATTCCGTGTTACAGGGTGGAACATTGGGTGAATGTTTGACGACGATGCGTCCGGGCTGAAGAAGGCCACGCCAGCAATCACTATAACCCCGCCTATCAGCACCATCACGAGGAACGTTTGGAGTTTCCCGGTGAAAATAACTCCCCTGTTGCTGACAAACATGAATAATGCAAGCATTCCTACAGCGAGGAGCATTTCACCGAACCATACATCATAGCCGGATACAGTGTAGTGAAATCCAAAATGGAAAGCATTTCCGAAGACTGCCCGCATAATCAGGTTCAAGGCTGTAGCGTTCAGTGGGATTACGGCAAGATATGAGAGGCTCAAGAACCACGCGCAAAGGAAGCCATGAACTTCTCCGAATGCCATCTTAGCGTATATGAACTCGCCGCCGGTCAATGGGAATTTCTTTATCATGTAGCTGTAATTGTACGCGATTATCAGCATCACAACAGTCGCAAGTTCCATCGCTATCAACGTTCCAAGCGGGCCTGCATTTGGAAGGAATACTGTTCCGGGCATTACATACGCGCTCCAGCCTATTACGCAGCCAAAAGCTAATGACCATACGTTCAAGGGGGTAAGTTCTCGTTTCAGTTGTCTTTCTGTGTCTATTGTGAATAGCATTTACTTGTCTTTCCTTTAACTGATATGTATGACTTTGGGATTATATCACGGGCGAAAATTGTTCTAGGTGCTATACTTCAATCATCATTATCACAAAGGGGCATTGCTTTTCGTCATGTTCAATAATATTAGTGAGGCGTTTCTTGAGATCACAACGATACCGTTCCTCTTCGTACTGTCAGTCTTCTTGGGCGGAAGAATGGCCACGAAGTCCGAGATTAACAGACGCTTCGTCCTGCTCGTAACTTCAACGCTCACTGCCGCGTTCTATGAGGTCGTTCTTGAGCTTTTCACTGACATGGAGGCCGTTACATTGTGGCGGAAGGTATTTTATGCTGTCATCAACGTGAACGCTTACTGCCTTATGTCCTATGTCGCGGCTTACACCAACGCGATCAGCCGGAGGTTCACAGATATTCATTTCTTTGTTCTCACTGTGAGCGTCATTCTCGTATTCATGTTCAAGGATATTTACATGGTATTCGCGCCGGGACTTGGGGTCGTATTCGTACTTGAGGGCTTCGTGTTACAGCTCATATATCAGGAATACTACGGCAACGGCCAGTTCATCGTCATGAATATACTTTTCATACTCTTGATTGACTCGTTCGTGATGCAATACTTGTTCCGTCAAAATCTTCCGCTGGTTTACACGATTGCTACGATGATGCTGGTGTTCACGTTCTTCTACCTTGAGGCTCCGACTTACAGGCGTTTAATATCGGCACAGCGTGAGATTGAGGACGAGAGAAAGAGGGCTGAGGCTTCAATGTTACGCGCTGACTCGGCGAACAAGGCAAAGAGCAATTTCCTCGCAAGCACCTCCCATGAAATCCGCACGCCCATGAACGCTATACTCGGCATCAATGAGATGATTCTCAGTGAGGCAAAGGACGCTGAGACACGCAAGGCATCATCGGACATCAAGAATGCCGGCGAGCATCTCTTAAACATCGTCAACAATATCCTCGACATCTCGAAGATTGAGGCGGGGAAAATGGAGCTTTACGAGTCGGATTACCATCTCTGGGAAGTTCTCAAGGACTGCGAGGGTTATATCAGCCCAATCATTGAGAAGAATACGCGCGTCAAGTTCGTTCTCAATGCTGACAAGGATATGCCGGAGCATCTTCACGGTGATTCACTGAGACTGAAGCAGGTTCTCACGAATCTTCTCAGCAATGCAGCGAAGTACACCCAGAATGGGAGCATAACACTCAGCGTTACGGGGAACATGGTGAAGGACTCGAAGTCGGGGATAATCCTGAAGTTCACGGTTGAGGATACTGGAATGGGAATGCGTGAGGGTGAGAGCGCGAAGATCTTTGAACCATTCGAGAGGGCGAATATCGTCGAGACACGGCACATTCCGGGCGCAGGACTTGGGCTTGCGCTGGTCAAGAATATCATCGACATAATGAGCGGTAGAATCAGCCTTGAGAGCGAATACGGGAAGGGCACACGTGTAACGTTCGAGATTTCTCAGAGGATAGCGCGAGGGGACAACATGACGATAAGCGAGTACGAGGAGTTCATGAAGAACACTGCACCTTCAGCGGCGGAAGATGAAGGGCCTTCCGTGTGGCCGGACGCTAAGATCCTCATCGTTGACGACACTCCTGTGAACCTCGTCGTAGCTAAAGGAATGCTGAAGGACTCAATGGCAGCTATCGAGACAGCTGAATCCGGCGAGGAAGCACTGGAGAAGATCAAGGCGGGGCATTACGATATAGTGTTCCTCGACCACAAGATGCCGGGAATGGACGGTCCTGCTACGCTCGGCCATGCCAAGAAGTACGCTGAAGGTACTGCATTTATTGCGCTTACTGCGAATGCCGGAGGGAATGCCAGAGCTGAATACATGGCGATGGGGTTCGACGACTATCTTCCCAAACCTTTCAAGAGCATGGAAATGATGAAGGTACTGAAAGAGTGCCTGAACAGAAAGTGAATATAAAAACGGGGGCAATGTCATTTCGGCAAAGTCCCCGTTAATATTCTGCGTGTAATGCGTGCTGAGTTTGAGGTTATTCTTCCGATGGATTTTTGTACTTCTTGGCGTGAAGCTGAATCTCATCGCGCACCGACTGAGGGTCAGGGATATTTGGCGCGTAAATCTCTTCTTTCCCTGTTCCTGACGAAGCAATTACGACATCGCCGACGTGAAGTATCGTCTGCATCAAAGTCTGCTTAACCTCGATGTGAACGATGCTTGAAAGCCCGATCTCGATTGACTTCCTGAAGTCCGAGCTGAATGGCTTCAACGGGTTGCATTCGATGAACGCGATTTCCTGGTCTTCGGCTTTGGCGGGGTCATCTTTGAGGACGAGCGACATTGTCCATCTTTTCGCACAGATGTAGAGGAGAATGAGCGCATCAACAATGACGACTGCAATCCATAACCATTTGAGCCAAGCTTCGCCGGACTTGAAGTAATTTGCGACACCCGCAAGGACGATGAAGAGAATTGCGAGGAAAAGTAGTTTGTAAAAACTCTTCCAAGCGGGCTTATAGGTTTTGTAGAACGGTTCCATGACGATAATGTTTCCTCCCTTGTTTCGTAAAATTCCTGTGAGTTTTTCACATTATAGCATCATTTTTCTCCTATGCAGCTATTACAATGATATAATCTAGCTATATTCCGCGAAATTTTAATGAGGGGGAAAATAAATTATGCCTCTGCACATAGTAACCGAAGCCGAACGCTGCTTACAGTGCAAGAATCCAATGTGCCAGAAAGGTTGCCCGGTTCACACGCCAATTCCGCAGGTTATACAGCTTTTCAAGGAACACAAGCTCATGGAAGCCGGAGAGATGTTGTTCCGGAACAATCCGCTTTCACTCGTATGCTCAATGGTCTGCAACCACGCAAAACAATGCGCCGGAAACTGCATACGCGGGCGAAAGGACAGTCCCGTTCACTTCTCAAGCATCGAGACTTATATCTCAGACATGTACCTTGACCGAATGCACGCCTCAGTCCCATTGAAGCGCGTTGACAAGAAGGTTGCCGTTATTGGCGCAGGTCCAGCCGGAATAACTGTTGCCGTAATAATGGCGAGTGAGGGCTATCACGTAACGATATTCGAGTGGAAGAGCAAAATCGGCGGTGTAATGCAGTACGGAATCCCGGAGTTCAGGCTCCAGAAATCCATTCTTGACCGCTACGAGGCTCGTCTTGAGGAGATGGGGATTCAGATTCGTCTCAACGCAACAATCGGGAGCATTCTCATGATTGATGATCTTTTCCGCGACGGGTACGATTCGATTTTTGTCGGAACAGGCGCAGAGAGACCGCGAACTCTTGGCATTAAGGGAGAGAGTCTTGGGAACGTTCATTTTGCGATGAACTACCTCGCTAACCCTAAGGCTCATCACTTGGGGAACAGAGTCGCAGTTATCGGTGTCGGAAACGCGGCAATGGATGTAGCACGCACAGCCCTGCGAAACGGGACGCACTCAGTTACGCTCTACGCAATGGGCAAAGAGATCGCAGCGAGTTCGAGCGAGGTTGCATATGCTGAACTTGACGGCGCGGAAATTGAGACGGGAATGCAGGTTCAGGAGATCACGGAGGACGGGCCAGTTTTCTGCCGGACGATTTACGGTGAGAATGATGAGATAATCGGTCATGAGGACGAGCGCATCCAGGTTCACGCCGACTCAACGATAATCTCAATCAGCCAGATACCTCGCGGGAAACTCGTGAGAACTACAAGCGGGCTTACTGCTGCGGAAAGCGGGCTGCTTATTGTCGACGAGAACTACATGACGACACGCGCGGGAGTGTTTGCTGCGGGCGATGTTGTTACGGGAGCAAAGACTGTAGTTCATGCTGTCGATGGCGCAAAGAAAGCTGCCGAAGCCATGATGAAGTACATGAACGGTGAGCTTGAGGCCAAGCCTGAGAATGATAAACCGTCGGAATAATATTACCAGTCATAACAAAACCGGGACTCTCTTCAAGGAATCCCGGCTTTCATTCTTCGCTTTTCCTACTTTATGAATCCTACCTGCTTGCAGATTTCCTCCGCAATCTTTTCCTTCTTCGCGTTGTACTCGACTTTCTTCTCCTCGAAGTAGTTTCTTCCCTGAGCGTCAATCGACACAATGAGAGGTCCGAACTCTTTCACACGGCAGTTCCAGAGCGTCTCAGGCATTCCCAGATCTCTCCATTCAGCCTTGACGATCTCCTCAACGCATACCGCAGCGACTACAGCATTGCCCGCCGGAATTACACAGTGTATGCAGCCAAAGTCCTTGCAGGCGTTGGACGTGTTCTCCTTCATTCCGCCCTTTCCTACGATTACGCGGACTCCCGTTGTCTTCACGAAATCGTACTCGAACTTCTCCATTCTCATCGATGTTGTAGGCCCTACTGAGACCATCTCGAACTTCCCGTTGTCCGGGTCAATCGGACGGATTATCGGACCCGCGTGAAGTATCGCGTTGTTACGAACGTCAACAGGAATCTCCCTGCCTTCTTCAACAACTCTCCTGTGTGCTACGTCCCTGCATGTCGTCAGGCTTCCCGAAAGGTATACGATGTCGCCAATCTTGATATCCGCGAGGTCTTCCGCGCTTATCGGCGTTACGAGAATTTTCTTGCCGTCTCTGATTTCTACTGACATTATAGCGTCACCCCCGAATGGCTCGTTATCTCATAGTTGAGATCCTTGTCGAAGATTATATGTCCTCTTCTGTGGCTCCAGCACCCTACGTTCACAGCGACTCCGATTGCTGACGGGTGTCTTGCGGTGTTCTCGATGTTCACGCCCATAACGGCATAGTTGCCGCCCATTCCCTGAGGCCCGAGACCGATCGCGTTGATTCCGTCCTCAAGGAGCTTCTCCATTTTAGCGGCTCTCTCGTTGGGGTTGTGTGAACCTATCGGGCGCATGAGAGCTTTCTTTGAGAGGAGGGCTGCTGTTTCTACGGACGTTGCTACACCGACTCCAACAAGAAGCGGAGGGCAGGCATTGAGTCCGTAAGTCGTCATTCTGTCGAGGACGAATCTCGTTACACCCTCGTAACCTTCGCCGGGCATAAGAACCATCGCATGACCCGGAAGTGTGCAGCCGCCGCCGGCCATGTACGTGTAAATCTCGCACTTGTCGGAGTGAGGAACGATGTCCCAGAATACTGTGGGAGTTCCTTTGCCGACATTCTTGCCCGTGTTGTACTCGTCGAAAGTCTCAACTGAGTTGTGTCGCAGCGGTGTCTCGAAAGTTGCTTTGATTACGGCTTCCTTGAGGAGAGCTTCAAGGTCATCAATGAGCGGGAATTTTGTTCCGCACTTCACCCAGAACTGAAGGACTCCTGTGTCCTGACACGATGGCCTGTCGAGCTTTACGGCGAGTTCCTGATTCCTGAACATCGTATCGTAAATTACTTTCGCCATAGGGCTGTCCTCTTTCGCGCGTAGTTCCTGAAGTTTTGCGATAACATCATCAGGAAGTTTCTTCGCGGTGTGTCCAACGAACTTTGCTATCATGTTCGTCATTTTCTCGACCTGATTCATAAGTGTTTACCCCCTTTTTGAATTTCTATATTATGCCGGGAAGAACGGGAACGCCCACGGCAATAATATCATGCTTACGATTGTTGCAATCACGATTAACGGAAGACCTGCCTTCACGTAATCCATGAACCTGTAGTCTCCTGCACCGACTACCATTGTGTTCGCTGGCATACCGATTGGAGTTGCGTAAGCGCACGAGCCACCGATTACGCAGGCCATGAGTACGGCGCGAGGGTCAGCGTTCATTCCCTGAGCGATTGAGAGGCATATCGGTGCCATGAGAGCGGTGGTAGCGGTGTTGCTCATGAAGTTCGTCATCACACAGCACAGAATGAATACAACGAACGTGAACATTGTCGGTGAAGGATTGCTCCCCAGTGCTCCTATTACTGTCTCGGCTATCATTTTTCCTGCGCCTGTCTTGTCGAGTGCCGTAGCGAGTGAGAGCGTACCGCCGAAAAGGAATATTGTCTTGAGGTCAATCGACTTCAGAGCATCGTCCTCAGAGATTACGTTGAAGACAATAAGGAGAATTGCGCCTACGCACCCTGTTACGCTGAGAGGGATACGAATCTGCTTCTCGAAGATCATTCCCAGAAGTGTGGCAACGAGAATTACGAGCGACAAAGTTTTCTTCCATTGAGGGACAGAGGAGAAGTCTTTTGCAGTGTCGAAGACTCCCTCGCCTTTCGGGTCATGATTTGGGAGAAGGTAGAAGCCTATTGTGGCATAGAAGATTATTCCGACGATGAGGATAGGGAAGCCTACAATCGCGTACTCGAAGAAGCCGAAGGTTGGAAGCCCTGCATTGTTGAGGGTACTTTGTGCTATCATGTTTCCGGGTGCGCCTATTAGGGATAGGTTGCCGCCCATTGCAGCCGCGAAGACCAGGGGCATCAAAAGCCTGGAACGCTTGAACCCTGACTTTGCGGCAATTCCGATTACGACGGGTATCAATATTGCTGCCGTACCCGTATTCGATAGCACTCCGCTCATCAGTCCTACGATTGTCATTATTGCGACGATAAGCATTCTTTCCGAGCTTGCGAACTTGGTTACGATGCCGCCGATTTCGTTTGCCATTCCCGTCTCAAACAATGCACCTCCAACGATGAACATTGCCACGAAGAGAATAACGTTGCTGTCGATGAAGCCCGAGAACGCTGACTTAACGTCAAGGACTCCAGTAACAGTCAGACCAACGCACACTATCATGGCCGTGAGACCGAGAGGGATTTTCTCTGTCACGAACATGACGATTGCGAACGCGAGGAAACACAGGGTAATTACTGCCGGACTCATGTGAATGATCACACTCCCATACTAAAAATTTATTATGTTAAATATTGTATCCATTTTGGAACGAGACAATAATAACCATAAACTCTCTAAATGTCAACAGGGTAATCATAAAAATTTCGTCATGCTATAATCAAATTTATAAATCCCAGAATAAAGGCGGAAATCATGAACATTCTCACTTACGAATCAGTCTCACTCGACGAAAACGAAACCTCGCTCAAAATTCTCGACCAGACGAAATTACCCAACACGATAGAAATTCTCAACCTCACAGATATTCACGACATATGGAACGCGATATACACCCTTCAAGTTCGAGGCGCACCAGCAATCGGAATAGCAGCGGCATTCGGACTCTACCTTGAGGCATTGAGGCTTGATGCTGAAGATTACTTTGCGTTCATGGCCGGACTCGAAAAGGCAAGGTACTATCTCAATTCCGCAAGACCCACAGCCGTTAATCTCTCGTGGGCGTTGAACAGAATGTACAGAGTTGCAGAAGTCAGCAAGGACAGAAGCATTCCAGAAATCAAGGAGCTGTTACGACTCGAAGCACTCGCCATAAAGTCAGAGGATACGGAGATGTGCAGGCGAATCGGCGAGCATGGCCTGACGCTAATTCATGACGGCGCGGGAATATTAACTCACTGTAACGCCGGGCAGCTCGCAACATCGAAGTATGGCACAGCTTTGGCACCGATACATTTGGGACGCGAAAGGGGTATGAATTTTCACGTATATTGTGATGAGACAAGGCCGCTTTTACAGGGCGCGAGGCTAACGTCGTTTGAGCTTATGGCTGACGGCGTTGATACTATTCTGATATGCGACAACATGGCCTCACAAGTCATGAAGGAGGGCAAGGTTGATGCGATATTTGTGGGTTGCGACAGGGTTGCTGCAAACGGAGACTCCTGCAACAAAATCGGGACTTCCGGCCTCGCAGTCCTCGCAAAATATTATGGGATACCCTTCTATGTTTTAGGGCCAACGTCAACGATCGACATGAGCATAAAGACAGGCGCGGAAATCGTCATTGAGCAGCGGAAGCCCGAAGAAGTAACGGAGATGTGGTACGCCCAGAGAATGGCTCCTGATGGCGTGAAGGTCTATAATCCTGCGTTTGATGTTACGGACAATGAGCTTATCGCGGGGATTGTTACGGAACACGGAATTGCCAGGCCGCCGTATTCTGAGAGCCTGAGGAAGATTTTTGCGTGAGGTTATATCCCTTAATCCGGCATTCCCCGTTTACGCTTTACTAATAAGGGAGATATAGCTAGATGTCGATTAAGTGTAAAATCGTGTAAAATTATGCTATGAACAGCACATTTAGACACCAAGCATATAAAGTTGAATTGAAGCCCACAAGTGATACAGATGCAAATAATTGAGCGGACTATGGGCGTATGCAGATATGTCTACAACCTGTTCATAGGCACGAACCGCGATAATTACCGCATGGCTTAATAATGAATACAAGAAGGCCAATCCTGAAAAGTCATGTATATGGGAAGTATCATCAAAAGCTGTGAAGAAATCAATCATGAATGCAGATACAGCCTATATAAAATTTCTCAAGGGCAAGGCAGGATTTCCGAACTTCAAGCGGCGTAATGGTAAAACAGTGAGTATGTACCTCCCTCGAAATAATGACGGCGACCTGAAGGTAGAACGCCATAAAGTAAAAATCCCGATATTGGGCTGGGTACGGTTCAAAGAATACGGTTATGTTCCGCGAAAAACAAGGGTCGTAAGTCTAACGATCACGAAATGGGCTGGGAGATATTTCGTGTCATTTTTGTTCGAGGTAAGCACGGTAAGTACTGTAAGAGCAATACAATCCGAAAGCATAGGATTGATATAGGTGTAAAGAGCTTTGCAGTGATTTCGGACGGCAGAAATTATCTGAATATCAACAAGTCCGGACGGGCAAGGAAATTAGTCAAGAGGCTGAAGCGTGAACAGCGGAAATTTGCACGCAAGATACATAAATTAAAGCAA
>CALGGR010000200.1 GCA_937915755.1 uncultured Fretibacterium sp.
GTCGGATCTTCAGGCTCAACATCGAGAATTGCAGAGTAAGTCAGTTCGAGAGCGATTGCGGAATACGGCTTCACAAGAGCAGCAGAGCAACGAGTCTCGATCAGATACTTCATCTGGTTATAGTCGATGTCGAAATCATCGAACATATTAACCTGACCGCCCTTATCGGCGCCAACGTTGTAGTCGTTGAGGTTGACAATAATACCCATCAGAGCATAGGTCTTACCGTCTTCTTCACGGAGAGCACCCTCCATCGGAGGAACAGTAACGATCTCTTTAACACGAAGAGCGGTCGCGAGCTTCTCAGCAGTGTCATAAAGCGGATGACCGATCTGGTCTTCCATCAGCAGGCAGTCGGTGAGCACGTCTTCAGTCGTGAAGAGAGTAGGAGTGCCGGTGCCGCGATAGTTCTTGCGAGCCTTACGAGCAGCGCGGATGAATGCCTTTGCACGATCGTCATCAGTGGCGTTAGATGCGATAGAAACAGGCTTACGAATAGTGAAGAGGTCATCGTCAGTCCAAATCGGACGGATGTGCTCTTCGTCAATGTGATCTTCTGCGCTCGGATTACGTCCGTCACCAATCAGGAACGCACGAGCAAGTTCCTCATTCAGTTTGCCACGCATCTCAGTCTTCAGCCATGCAATAACATCAAAGTCAGTGATGTCGATAACGTCATCACGATCGAGTTTCTGCTTCTTGTACACAGTCGTCGGAGTCGTAACACGCTTCAGGAGCTTGAAGACTTCTTCGATCTTCTTGTTACCCTTAATGTAACCTTTAGCACGAGCATCAGCCTCGGTAATATCAGCAAACAGGGTCTTAATGCGGCTGAACGGAGTATGACGAGTGCCGTTCATAACCTTAGCAACCCATTCATCAGGATCGTTGATGAACTCAGGGGTATCAGTGAGGTTTCTTGCATCCGGGAAGAGCATCTCAATGTCTTCAATGCCGTGAGCAAGGAAAGCTTCTTTCAGGCTTCCGCCTCTTTTAGCCTCATTGAGAATCTCATTCAGCTCAGAGTGAGAGAGGCAGCTGGAATCGTCGTTTACGTCAGTTTCGAAAATGTTGTGTTTCATATTTTCTCCTTCATCATCGCCATCATCGGCGGAATCTTCAAGTGCCTGCCCAATAATTGCATACACTACGGTTTTCTGTTTTTCTGTCAGGGTATCGAACACGTCCTGGACAGTTTCATCTTCATCGTTGTCTTCATCCGCATGGTAAAGCTCCTCGGAGTAGTAGTCGCCCTGGGCAACTTCTCCACCGTCAGCACCACCAGCGTCATCAAGAGCCATACCGATCATCGTATAAACAGCATCTTTCTGTTTATCGCTCAGGGTATCAAATACATCCTGAATGCTTTCGTCTTCCATAGAATCTCCTTCATCTTCGTCAGCATGTTCTAATGATTCAGTCTGTTCTGCTGACTGTTTACGTCTTCTTCCCCGCTGAGGAGCGCGAACTTCCTCAACCGGCTCTTCTGCGACGGGTTCCGGAGTGGACTGATATACGCCACCGTCGCTCGTCACTGTATGTTCAAAGAACAGCGGTTCGCCTGTGAAAATGATCGCAGAATCATCAGACAGTTCACCATGTTCCAGAACACTATCAATAAATGCTCCGGGATTTGCTCCAGCAAGAACGAGACTGACTTCACGAATTGCTCCATGAATAACATCTCCGCCATACTGCTTGAGCTGGTTTGCATAGATAGACAGCGCGGTCACATCTCCATGCTGCACGAGCTGGCGAGCATTTTTACCAGCTACTGTATCGTTGAATGTGCAATACGCATAAACGCCCTCATCACGATTCTCAAGCAGAGCATGCCCAAGAACGTTCATAGGGTCGTTATGATCGTGATTCCACACAAGAGGAACAGTCTGTCCATCATTATTTTTAAATGCGTCTTTACGGATTGTGCGTCCATCAGAGCATCTGAGGTCATTCTTAGTAGCCCAGCCACTAAAATCGTAATTTCCCCTCATTTTGATGGTAACTCCTTTATTACTCTATTCACTTAATTGAACTATCGGCATTACTCGCTTCAACTTTTCAAATCGGGTGGTATTCCTCTTATCCTACATTCATTGAAACTTTGTGCTTTAATTCACGAAGTGTAGCAAAAAAATTACTCCTCGGGATTATACTCGGGAGCGTACTCAATTGTTCCCTCTTCGGGAGTTTCTTCTTCATCGTTGCCGCCGTATTCAGGCGCGTATTCGATCGTTCCTTCCTCAGGTGCCTGTCCATTCATAGCTTCATAGTCGGGCATATTGCTATTCTTGAGTTTATCTGCATTCGGGTCATCCGAAGGCTTCATAGCAATAATCTGACGAATCTCATTAGAGGACATGATCTCGTTTCTCGTGAACTTATCAGCAATCTCAGCAATCTGGCTAACAGGGACGAGTTTGAACGGATCTTTAAAATACATGATCGACTGACCTTGAGATCTGGCAGTCTTTGTAAGAAACTTCCTTTTCATTTCATCTGCAATAGCTGAAACGATAGGTTCAATTGTTCGGTTATTATAGTTCAGCATCGTCTGCTCATCGGCCGTTCCCTCGAGAATCTCTTTTGTAATTCCAAGTTGGCTATAGAGCATATTTGTGAGATACTCGACCTGGCTCAGAAGGTTGTTCTCCAAAGAACGTCCAAGCTGAGTGATCTTCTCTGTGCCATCGGTATAAGCGATGCCGTACTTTGAATTAGTAAGCTGCATCTCGATTTCTTTTCTTCGAGCTTCGGCTTGCTGCTTTCGTTGCTCTGTTTTAATAATGTAGGGCAACTGAATAATCATATCGAGTTTACCCGAACTACTCTGTTCATCAACAGTGTCCAACAAGGCAAGCTTACGAATAAGTCTCTGCATCGTTGAGTTAGGCTCGTTGATGATCGCATAGAGAGGGTTCTCGATAATTGCGACTTTGTCTTTAGGAAAAACCACTCTTTCCTTCTGACCGGTAAACTCATTAAAGACCATGACTCCAACTGATCTCGGATACCATTCGACGATTTTTCCGGTTCTTAATTGGAGAATGTCAAAAGAGTTTGACTTTTTAGGATTAATGGAGGTTTCGACAGGTACAACTGCAACAACTCCTTCGTCAAACATTGACTGGACAATATCTTGGATAAATGCTCGTCCTGTTTGGTCAAGGTTCGCTTCGACTGTCAGACAATTGTTAAGCCCAGAATCTCTCTGCTCTACGAACCGCCCGTTTTCATCCAGCATTACATGTTGAATGCTGACAGAAGCACAGTCGATAGCGATTCTGTTGTAAATACTTGTTACAATTGTTCTCTCGTTACCTCGAGTAAATCGCATCCGATCCGGTCTATAGGAATAGACATAGCCCTGATCTTTTGTATCAATGGCATACGGGGGATCTCGATTCATGAAAGCATTCCAGGCATGC
>CALGGR010000201.1 GCA_937915755.1 uncultured Fretibacterium sp.
CGCCATTGCCGTCAGTAGTAAGCACTTGGCCGTTTGTGCCTTCTGTAGCAGGTTCGTCTATCTTACCTTCTGCAGATCCTCCACTGACTGTAGTCCAGCTTCTGCCACCATTACCATCAGTAGTAAGCACTTGGCCATTTGTGCCTTCTGTAGCAGGTTCATCGATTTTATGAGACAGCTTATACCCTACTCCGTTAGATGCAGTGTCTTTTGAGTCGCCATTTAAGAACAAATCTCCTGATAAAACTTCTGAACCATCTGAATACATTACCCTTGCATTGGATCTAGAAGATGAAGTTCCGTTTCCTACTATCTCTAAAGGAGTTGGGACTGAGGCACTATAACCAATCTCGGCATTGTACTTCCCAACTACGTGCTGATTTTGGTTAGCTCTTGTCCCAAGCCCTTCTGCATGCGAATAGTTACCAGAAGCTGTTGTATTCATCCCTTCCGCATGGGAAACCTGGCCGGATGCTGTTGCATTATAACCTTCTGCATGAGAATACTTACCGGATGCTGTTGCGCTATATCCTTCTGCATGCGTATATTCCTCAGAAGCGCTTGTATTATATCCTTCCGCATGGGAAGCATAGCCAGATGCTATTGTGGTATCTCCTTCTGCATGAGAATTGTTCCCAGTAACTATTGTGCCTACCCCTTCTGCATGCGAAGACCGACCCTGTGCTGCTGTAGTATTCCCTTCTGCATGCGAATAGTCTCCAGGCGCTATATTATTATACCCTTCTGCAGTAGCATTAGTCCCTAAAGTTTCATTACCTCTGTTACCCGCAGTAATCATTGACGTGGCATTGTCGCCTGCAGGAGTACTCCAGCTTCTACCTCCATTGCCATCAGTAGTAAGCACTTGGCCATTACTTCCATCGTTTTCGGGCTCTGAAACCTTTCCATTTTGAAGTGCTGTAATGTTACTCTGCATCTCTGCCGCAGTGGTCCCGTGAGTGTCAATCCAGTCTGAGATTTCCTTCAGTGTATCAAACGAAGCATCAGCCCCAGCAACGAGCTGAGCTATTTGATACGCAACGGAGCCTTCTGTAGCAGCGTCACCGTTAAGCACAGCAATCTGATCTCTAGCCGTCTGATCACGTACCGGCCTGCTAACTCCGTCTTTTCCTTTGATGTTTAAGACATCAGTATAAGTAGAGTCCGGCATAAACTATCACCTCCTCTTAAGTTGAAATGGTGCCAGTCGTTTCGTCATATGTAAAGTCGCCAGAAAGAGTCCCGGTTTCCTCATCATAAGTCGAAAGGTTTACTTCAGAAGTTCCAGTCTCCTCGTCGTACGTAATAGAAAGCGTAGGAGTCTGAGATCCGCCTGATCCGCTTCCAGATCCACCACCGGAAAGGCTTCCAGCGATAGACTTCAGATAGATTATGTCTGTTTTAATGTCCAGTATCTCGTATCTGATGTCAAGGATCTGATTCAGCATCTCGTTTAAAGCCGCCTTAACGCCTCCTGAAGTCACAGGATTCCTCGATCCTAGTGTTGGTGTCTCGTCAATTTCAAACGCGTCTGCCTTAAGGTCTAAAGCAGCTTTAACCCCTCCTGAATACACCAGGTGCTCTGATTCGTCAGTTGGGGAATCGTCTATGTTAAGCACAGACGGAATCTCAATCGCATCTACAAGAGCCTGGATGGCATCTAAAGCCGCTTTAACCCCTCCTGATGACACAAGGTTGCTTGAGTCTGCTGTAGGACTGGAGTCAACCTCAAAGCTATCTGCCTTAAGATCCAAAGCGGCTTTAACTCCTCCGGAAGACACTAGGTTACTTGAGTCTGCTGTAGGACTTGAGTCAACCTCAAATGCGTCTGCCTTAAGATCTAAAGCCGCTTTAACCCCTCCTGAAGACACTAGGTTACTTGAGTCTGCTGTAGGACTTGAGTCAACCTCAAAGCTATCTGCCTTAAGATCTAAAGCCGCTTTAACCCCTCCTGAAGACACTGGATTCGTAGAATTTGCCTTTGGAGCAGCATCGATCGTAAAAGCGTCTGCCTTAAGGTCTAAAGCGGCTTTAACCCCTCCTGAAGACACTGGATTATCTGAATCTTCTGTGGGATCTGAGTCGATTGTAAAAGCGTCTGCCTTAAGATCTAAAGCGGCTTTAACCCCTCCTGAAGTTATAAGTTTTGTCGAATTCGCTGTTGGCGTCGAATCCGGTGAATTTACTGCTAGTTGCTGTAGCGCTGTATGAATTGCTCCGGAAGTCAGTAGATGCTCTGAGCCTTCAGTGGGGACACTATCAAGCTCAGATAACAAAGCCACTTGATTTTCCAGGGCATTCATCTCAGACGCCATTAGTATGTGGCCGGTTTCGAAGTTATGTACTTGATAGCCCATTCATTTATCATAACCTCCGTTTAATTAGTCATTTTGAATTTCAAGCAACTCTTCTCCATTTGTAAAGGCGCATGGAAGTAGTTTTCGATGCAAGATCACTAGCTATGCCTTTTGATTTCACTGGATTCGTCGAGCCTTTGGTCGGGACACTGTCGAACGTGAGCTTATCCTGCTTGGTTTTCTTAAGCGCCAATGCCCACTGAGAGAGAGCGTTTAACTGTTCAAGTATATCGCCAGCTATGTCGCCTCTGTCATTCATGTCGTTAATTATACTATCGAATCTTGCGTTATCCGTCGATTGCGTAAGCGTGTAAATGAGGGCGTCTAGAAACTGCGAGTACTGATCATACAATTCTCTCATACGCTTTAGCTCATCCCAGTATTCAGTAAGATCGATGGTATAATGCTCGTATACGGTGCTTTCTGTGTATTGTCCGCCAGTGCCAGTTGCAGACCCTCCGCTTGTCGTGAACCTTGCATAAATCATCTCTGTTTCGCTAAGGCCAGTAGCACGAGTGTATCTGCTTAAAGTCTGCCCGTCATAAGTTCCGCCTTCCATAGGAGCATTCACCATGGAATACCCGCCTCGATAACTAAGATAGTTCCATCTATTCTCGGACGAGTTATAGATGGCAAAAATCCTGCGATATGGAGCAGGCGAATAGTCAATTTCTCCAGTATACGTGGTATTATTGTTTGCAGGTACGCCGATGTAATAAGCGCCAGAAGTAAATTCGGGCGTGGTTTCAGAGCTGACATGCGCATAAGTTGAACCGCTGAGAGTGTAGTAGCTAGAGTAGTTACCCTCCCAATCATCTGGCTGCTGAGTAAGAGCCGTATAATACACCTTATTGCCGTTTTCGTCGGTATCTTCTTCGCCGACTTCTCCAGTAATATCATCGTAAGCTTCGTATAATGCGCTGCAGTTCTGAAGCTCTGCTGGTAGCTCCTTTTTGTTTCCTTGATACTTCTTTATGTGATGCCCGTCAAACGTTCCGCCTGATACAATAGAAACACTAGATTTATCGTATATTGTCCAGTTTCCGCCATCAGAAACTAATTGATTCTTATTGTTCTCAATCTCTTCAGATACATAATGCATCTCTTCGCCGATACTGATAGCGTCATCCCCAACTCCAGCAATGAGCTTCTGTTCATCTATCTTATATAAGTCTTCTGTTGTCCAATCAATGCCGGACCGTGACAGTCGTGTCAAAAGTTCTGTAATGTACGACTCTAGATCGCTTTTCATCAACATGATAGGACCCGTTTCGGTCTGTCTGATTGGAGTATATGCAACCTCCACTCCTTCAAACTCATTGCATCCGCCGTAAACCGTTGAATAGCTCCCGCTCTCTGGTTCGAGGCCCCATGATTCAAGTTCCCCTTCGAAACGCCTTAAGTTGTAAGCTGTCCAATACAGTCTTTGGCGTTTCATTAAGTTGACATTACCGTATATGTATTTTTTATCGACTTCCATGTCGTTTGAATATAGATACGGATCATAGTATAATCCAATGGTGCCTGATTCGTCAGAATGCGAAAGAATCCCATCATCGCCTTCGGTTGTCATATAGTAGTCGTTTTCATCGTCAGTTTCAGCGCACTTATAAAAAACATCCGGCTCATATAATTTCCAAGTTCCAAAACCAAAGAAGTCATGAACTTTCTTAGGCGTTGTAAGATCAACAGCGCTCCCAATCACAGGGGACCACTCGAAAATATAGCCAATAGGAAACAGAAGCTCCTTATACACTCCATATGTTAAGTAAGAGTCTTTCTCTTGAATCATGCTATTCTAACCCATCTATATACAAATGTATGAACAGTATTAGAGTTAATGTACGACATAATGCCGTTCGATTTAACAGCATTCGACGAACCCGAAAGAACTGTAGGTAATAGTGTCATCTTATCCTCTTTTCCAGTTTCAAGGCTGGCGATTAGGTCCGATAACTCACTTAATGCTTCGGGAACACCTTCTATGGTGACGTTAAGAGATAATCTTGCTCCTAGTTCAGAACTTGCGATATCGTTTGCCAATTCTTCAGCTTGCGAAAGTTTTTTAAATAAAGCTGATATGTCTTCATTTAGTTTCGTAACAGCTGGCCAGAGCTCTGATAAATCTAAGTCCCAATATTCAACGTATATGGTTCTATGGGTGTTCACACCGCTTGACGTTCCAACATACGACGCAGTGTCAATAGATTCTCCTTCTTTGAGCTCTTTAACGCTGTAGTAAGCGGATATTACCTTATCGCCATGATCTGAGTGCTTCCCGGTGTTCGGAACCAAAAAATAGCCGACATAAGTTGACCAATTCACGGTTTCGTCGTTATACACCGGGTACGGCAATTTCGTTACTAATAGCCCGCCAACGTCATAGTATACTTCTCCATCGTGGCTAAGTACATCTATAACATAGATGCCCGTGGAGTAGTCATAAACGGCTTCAATTTCATACACTGAGTCTCTATCGAAATCTATAAGCAAAGTATGGCGCTTAACGTCGTTCTTTGTACGCTCATTTGACACATCTATAAGATCTTGCGAGTCACTGTTTCGAACCTTGTACTTTATTACAGTCTTTGGATCACCTGACAGATCATCTATTTTGAAATTTTCTAGCGGGTTCTCTGGATCAAACTCTATAGCATTTGGATACCTATAGACGATTCCATTTGGCATGATAACCGTGTACAGTCCCTCTCGGTCGTCCATCGGGTATACAAGTCTATAATCGTCCAAGGCATCTGGGAACACCGTAACTTTCAACGGGTATCTATAGATCATCCCCTCCGAATCTATCACGAACCTATAGTTCAGGTCCGTGGGTAAAAACGCAGGACTGTATTTGACCGAATGCCCTTCGTTATCGTTCTCTGCATTAAACGGTATTCCATGCGGCATTATGTAAAACGTTCCTGAAGAATCTATGACACTATAGTTTATGTCCGACACCATAATCGGGGTATCGTCCTCGTAAAGAAGTGTTTCGTCAGACGAGATAGCCCCAGCATAAGTAGCATCGTCTATGTTCCTAGCGAACCCTTTCGACAAAAGCCGCCATATGCCAAAGCCGAAATACTTCGAAACCTTCTCAGGAGTAGTAAGGTCAACCGGACAGCCTTCTGTCGGTACATATTCGAACACATACCCAATTGGATACCTAAGTCTTTGGAACTCTTTGAACGACATCATTGAAGGCTGCTCTTGCGTCATGCGACTCTCCTCCATTTGTAGATGATAGCGTGCTTTGTTGCATCATTAATGGCCTTTAGCACTCCATTTGAACGAACTGGGTTATGGCTTTTTAGTTCTGGGTAATCGTCAAACTTAAGTAGATCCTGTTTATTGGCTTCAATGTTCGTAAGTCTTCCACTAAGCGAATTTATGCTATCGTCTATGCTTGCTATTAGCGCAAGAAGGTTTCGATACTGCTGCATTACCGATTCGATGTCTATGCCATCTAGAAGTTCTTTAACCATGCCGATTCTGTACTCTATTTGCCTAAGGTTCAGGTCTTCTTCTTCCATAACTTCGCGCACATCATCGAGCTCTGACAAATCAGCCATTATGTACTCTCGTGATTCGAGTTCTTTCGTTATGGCGCCGGTATTACCGTTTCCTTTCGTTCTTCTGTACCTGGAATCTGCGATGTACACCTTCTCTATTTCAACAGTGTACCCAGACGCAGCGCCTTCTCTTTGAAACAGCAAATCTACTTCCCGACTGCCGTATCTAATCGGAATACTAGGAAGCGTAATTCCCTCTTCCGATTCTGTTCTATCATTAATACTTATTTGCCTAAGACCGGTTTCGAAATATGAATCGCCCTTCTTAAGATTGAAGTTTCCTTGGATGCTTCCGTCCGGAGCGGTCGTCTTAATCGCAGCGTCGTATGGATCGTAGAAATGATACGATAGCTTGTATAAGGGATGCTTTGTGTCAAGCTGCACCTGTTGAACGTATCCGTTCTCTGGTTTAACACTGTCGTCGCCATGCTCCTGCACCCCGCCTATTACGCTACCATAGTTACCGTATACAGTTCTCCCTAAAATAGATTCGTCGTAAGAAGCTGGCGAATTTTCGTTGTAGTAAATCAGGTATAACGCTTTTACATCGTGAGGACCTAAAGGAGAGGACGGCGGGCTTGTCTGTGGAGGAGTAGTATCCACTGGGCGTAAGATGAAATAAGCATCGCAGCCGGCAAGCATTGGCGTATCGGGTATGACGGGATAATCGTAGATCGAAACCTTGTATCCGTTATATATCCCGCCAACCGAAATCCTGTCGCTTACTGGTGTATCGTCTGTCTCATAAATGACTTCCCACACGCCAGATGGATAGTAATACAGCCCATACTTATGGGTAGTTGATGATGGAGGATCTTCCGATCCACTGCTTCCAGAGCCACCTCCAGAGCCACCTCCAGAGCTACCTCCAGAGCCACCTCCAGAGCCACCTCCAGAGCTACCTCCAGAACCGCTTCCGTCTTCAATAATCAGGGATGCTGTGAAATATCCAGCGATCCCAGTAAGTCCAACCGATTCTGGAACTTCGCCGCTATAAGGAGCCAAAACTCGTCCGTTTCGTATCCCATTAACGCGCGGTAAATCATCGATATCTGTTTTCGCAGGTATCTCTTCGCATTCCCATTCATCAATCTCTGGATAATAGTAAGCATACGTAACTGGCCCAACAGTTAAAACGGTCTTCCCTATATCGTAAGCTTCATACAGCTCCTTGCATTGCTGCAATATTTCTGGTAAGTCCTCTTTGCTTCCTTCGTATTTCCTTACCCAATGGCCATTCCACTTACCTCCGCCAACTATTACCTCGTTACTGTAATCCATTCCGTACTTTACAATTGTCCAGTTGCCGCCCTTCGTGACCAGTCGATTCTTTTTGTTCTCTATGTCTTCAGATACATAATGCATTTCTTCGCCGATCCCTATAGCGTCATCCCCAACACCAGCGATTAACCCCCAGTTATCGATAGCGTATAAATCCTCAGAGGACCACTCAAGCCCTATAGACTGGAGTCTAGCTACGCGAAGCGTTATGTATTCCATAACAGTATCGCGATCCAAAAGTATCGACCCCTGCGAAGTCTGCCTGATTGGAGTGAAGGCTACGTCGACTCCGCTAAAGGTTTCGCATCCTCCGTAAACAGTGGAATAGCTTCCCTCATCAGGATCCCAATCCCATGACTCAAGTTCTGCAGCAAATTTCTTTTTAGAAGCTTTGGTCCAGTAGAGTCTATAGCGCTTCATAAGATCAACGTTGCCATAAATGTATTTCTCTATTGGGCTTGCGTTTTCTAAATATAGATATGTATCGTAGTATATGCCAATATCTACAGGGTCGTCGTATGCTTCGAAATAGTAAACGTCAACGTTTGGATCGTCTTTGCTATAATTCTTTCCTCCGTATTCGAATGTAGTTGGAGCATCTATCGGCATCGTTGTATACTCTCTGATATGATGACCTTCCCACGACAGATCAAAGTTCAGATTTTTCTCATCGCCTTCATATAATCCAAAGAACGCGACCACGATCCATAACATTGCTCTTTCGTTAAGCTTGAGAGCATATCGCATATCATAACCAAGGCAATACACTCTTGTCTTGGTCACATCTATTGAAAAAGCAACATAAATGGCGTCTGGAGACATGCTAGTAGAGAATCCGCCTTGCCTATACGCTTCTAAGAGATCCCCATCAAACGGTCTAAGCCAATAGGTCTTGGAAGAATCCCTTGGCGAGTATGGTCCTCCAGCGAGAATCTGGCGCTCATTCGGATGCATGAACCCAATAAATTCTTCTTCATACCATTTGACTGTAAACGGCCCAGTACGGACTTTGATCAAATAAATCCTTGGTAGCAACCCGCTCCAGTGCTGAATATCGTCTATTAAATACCATCCGCTTTCGCTATCGTATCTCGCTTCGGTATCATATTCGCCATTACTGTCAAGGTCCATTGTGATGATCTTACGAGTCTTATTATACTTGTATTTAACGTTCGATAAGTCTACGATATCTCCGGATTCTTTGTACTTTACGAAGTATTTTGAATTTGTGAACGGAAGCTCATCTATCATGCCTATATAGTATTTGTCCCATTTTTTTCTTGAGTCGTAATGCACAGATTTCGGGAATTTATACATAGACCCATCTGGAGCGATAACCGTGTAGTAGCCTTGTATCGGGCGTGACGGGTATATCAAGTGCCTTATGGATACCCCATAAGGGTCTATTGTTTCGTCGTTATCGTACCTGTACAAAGCGCCCTCTTCGTCAACAACGAACATATATCGCGTGTTTGTGGACGGTAAGTACTTTGGAAAATCTGTAATCCTAGTTTTATCCAGATACTCTGTGAACGCATCTGTGCATGGTATAAAGTACACTCTTGCGCTCTCATCTATGACTGTATACTTTGTCGTTTCTACAATCTGCGGAGCGTTTACGCCATCGTAGAACACAGAACTATTGTCTATGTATTGAGAATCGGCAGTGGAAATGCATTTCTCATATACGCCAGGCTGGTATAACTCCCATTCTCCGAAACCAAAGTAATCATGAACTCTTTCCGGTGTGTCTAAGTGAACGTCGGATCCGTCTATGTATGTC
Source organism: uncultured Fretibacterium sp. (assembly GCA_937915755.1). GTDB lineage: Bacteria > Synergistota > Synergistia > Synergistales > Aminobacteriaceae > JAFUXM01. Next base: position 8,997 of record CALGGR010000201.1, read on the forward strand.
CAACTAAAGATGTAGCCTATAGGAAACATTTGTTCGAGCATGGCCTTTGGCGTTATATACCATTCGTTCTCCTGGATCATACAGCTACCTCATCAGTAATTTCTCCTAAAGCTGTTTTAACATACTTGACTATTCCATCTGACGAAACCGGCTTCTGCGTAATCGTTGTAATTTCTGTCTCGTAATCCGAAAGCTTAGCGATCTGACCGTCTAGCCTATTCATTATAGCTTTCGTAATCAGCTTATTAACAGGAAGAGGATAAGTGTCGTAACTCCAGTAGTTGTAAGCCATGTCCATCACCTCACGCAAGAGCACCGAAATCAAGACCGATGATGCCAAGCATACAGTCGTCATCCGGGGCAATAAGATTATAGTCAACTCTGCCTTGGTATTTGTTGTCTGTTCTGAAATACTTAAGCTCGGGAACCGTTGTGAATATGTAATTTAATCTATCGTTTACGTCTTCGCAGCACTCTTCCATCTCAAGCTGAAGATCTTCGAGAGCTGCAGATGAGACGCCAGACCCATTGCCTCCAACTGTGATACCAGCCCATGTGCCGTTTCCGAATATGGCAGTAAAGAGATCGTTAAGGCTGCCGATTCTATCGTCAAGAAGACTAGAGCTCTCAGACAATGCACCGATGAACTCTTCTTTTAACGCGTTAAGTTCTTCAGACGCGCCGCTACCATTAGAAACCCCGTTTATTTGGCTTTGTAGATCTGCTTTTAAAGCTGCTAAGTCCTCTGCTGTTATGCCGCTTTCGCCATCGCTAGATAGAGCATCTATACGTGCCTGAAGCTCCTCTTTCAAGGCTTTAAGTGCATCGGAATCCTCAGATTCGGAAGTTAGATCAGCTATAATAGCTGTAAGCTCTTCCTTTAATTCCGCTATATCATCAGACGTTATACTGCTTTCGTCATCACCTGATTCTCCACTGCTAGCTATTATCGAATCTATGCGATCTGTCAAATCGTCCTTAAGGTCATCCAGCGCATCTTGAGTAACCCCAATATCATTACTGGATCCGCTAGAGGCGGACGCTGACTCGATTATACGCGTAATGAGCTGGATGAGTTTCTGGCTTTTATCGTTTATCGCGGCGTTTAAATCATACTGGATCGACGTTACAAACGACTCAGCAGCGCTCTCGAAAACTTTACCTATTCTATAGATAATGTCGTCTATGGTGAGTTCAGAAGAAGTCGCATAGTAAACTCCAAAAGAGAGATCTATCGAAGGCCTATCGATAAACCTAAGAATCACTGTGTTAACAGAAGATTCAACAAGCCACGCATCCTTATAGTAAGGAGATTCTACAGTTAAAATGTCAGCATCAATAAATGTACTAAAACTCATTCCGGGAACTAAGACAGAATATCGGTATCTATATCGTCTGCCAGAAGCTGACATATAATCTTCTTCGTTCCATTCAGCTTGCTTTACCTGTATGAGTATTCTTTTGAAATGATAATTCGGATTTCCGCCGTAATTTACGTTAACACTTGTGCCCGCATAGTTGCCCATAGTATTGGCTACTTTATCCGCAAGTGTATCCTCTTTATCTCCTATCTCAAGTACGTCGTATCTTTCATCGATAACATTGAACTCTGTCTTAATGCACCTTGAAGTAGTGTTAACTCCAAGCCTAGGAAACAATACGTTTACTGTATCGCCAATCTGCACCTCTCTAAAAAACCCTTCGCCGTATATGTCTGAAACGTCGTAAAAAGAGGCGGTGATATGCACCGATGGGATCCCAATATTATTATTGTTTATGTATTCGAGAGCCTTGTTGTAAAGATCCGACTGTCTTGGAGTCCCGGAGAACTCACTTGACAAATCAAGCGGATAAATTCTTTCGAAATCGAAGACTCCATCGGCTTTAACTAGCGGAGCATCTGGCGCGGTTTCGGTATCATAAAGCTTATACAGATAGACTCTTGAACCTGATTCGTGTCTAACGTAAGGAAAAACTGCGGTGTAAAAGTCCTCATACGATTCTTCTGACTTAAGATCGGTCATATTGACGCCGTATTCGATTTTTACACCGTTGTCTTGTCCTCTTTGCTGAACAAATGAGACATTAAATTTGTCCCATATGTATTCGCCAGGAAACACATTAAGAACGCAGCCGTTTTCGCTGCCAAGAGCTTTCCTGACAGACATCGGCTCGCTAATCTCAAACGGGTCTTCCAGCTCGTATTCCACATCGGTTGTAAAAGTGAAAGGGCACTCGGGATACGCAATAGACTTTATGTTATTCAACACAGTCTCTGGGTCTGTCCCGTATTCCTTTTGTATTACCACGTTTCCAGGATCTGTACTTTCATCCGCAAAAGGAGGAATTACTGTATAGTCGGACAAGTCATATGATATATGCCTCGCAGACACAGTAACAATACCCGATATTGGCTTTGATATCTTGTATATGCGAAACGGCTGAGGATCGCCTGACGTCTTTGTATTAGCATAGATGATCCTTCGAGTTGTTATGTCTTCGAAATGATGCCCATCGATCGGGTAGTCCATTGCTAACTCAAAGATGCCATTAATCTCCTCGGTCACTACGCAACTTGTACAATCTGTAAGCCCACCGAGTCCAAAAGTAACAAAATCCCGTTCAGTGGACTCGAATAAAATGGGTATCATACTATCCACCACCTAGGCTGAATTTCTATGTAATCGAACCCTGAGAACATGATTCTGTTTATTCCAGGCGCTAGCACTGGGTACGTTCCGTAGGAAACGCTATTCATGTTTATAGCTATGGATGAGCCATTTTGAATTTTCTCTCCGTACGTATCGTGATTCTGGCAATCGATAACATAATCGTCGAGTTCGTATTCTGTAAATAGCTCATACCCCACGTAGATAGTGTACGTATCATAAGCGTTCGACACAGTTATAAAACCCGAGTCGTCGTTTTCGTCAACGTTCTCTTTAACGCCAACGATTATCGGATACGCATCGTTTATTGTTGGATTAGTAATAGTAGGAAGGCCGTAAAATGCGTCTTCAAGGTCTTCCGCAGTTATCCGTATGTACTCTTCTCCGGATTTGAGCCATCGTTGAGGAGCGCACGTGAAAGTTATCCTTCCACTGCCAGCCATTCCAACTATGTTCTCTATCTCGGTTTCTTCTTTATAGACAGCCATTACGTAATGATCTGGGTCGTAGCTGTCTTCGAGTCTGGCGTAGCCATAGGCTGACCTAAGCCAGCCTATGACGTTATCAACTGTATCAACGAGACTTTGGCCATACTTATAGATGGCGATCTCATACTCTCGATCGTAGGATTTAAAGTTGCCATTATCCTGGATTATAGATCCATGGCGCCCTTTAACTTCGACAACCGTGTAATCTCTCTCTGGCCCAACGAATGAACGTCGATGCTGCACTTCAACACCTAGATCACGCGATGAGATTCCATTAAACACAATTTCACCCATTTATGACCACGTAGCCTCCTTCTGCCTTATTTGTCCTTGAATAATTCTAGCAACTTCATTCGCAACTTCTCTTGGATTATTAGAGGTGATGTTAAACTCATTGTTAATTTCGTTGCTCACGTTCGATCCAGTTCCAAGCTTAGACATAATAGCTTTCATGTCGTTCGTTAAAGTTTTCATACTGGTAGACGCAGTCCCGCTAGGAGCGTTTGCCGCTGTTGTTTCGTTTGCTCGCTTGATTCTTGTCTGGAGATCCGCGTCTATCTGGTATGTGCCACTAAGCGTGTCCCTAATAGCGTTAATCTTATCGGTGACCTTGCTCATGTCTATTACTGGCGTAATAGTTGGCGCAGAATCAAGCTCGTCAAGATCGATGCTGTTCATATAAGCGATTACATCTTTTAATGCATCCGAATCGATGGATCCTTCTATGTCTTTTATATTAGACAATTCAGCAGCGAGATCGCTAATGATAGCTAGCGTTTCGTCATCAAAGCCTTCAAATAACGCAGTGGCGTCATCTGAAAGATCGGTTTCACTAATGGAACCTTTTAGCGCTTCCATCATAGCAGATACAGCGTCTTCAAACTCTTGCACCTCTAGCATATCTTCATTAAGCATATCTTCGTCTAGCACAACAGGCATACGCACTTGCATACCTATGCCTTCTGTATTTTCACTAATGGAACCTTTTAGCTCTTCCATCATAGCAGATACAGCGTCTTCAAACTCTTGCACCTCTAGCATATCTTCATTAAGCATATCTTC
>CALGGR010000202.1 GCA_937915755.1 uncultured Fretibacterium sp.
CCGTAGACCGTGCTGAAATAATAAGTATCATTATAAAAGAAAATGGCCTGTCCCTCAAAGAGATAGAAGGTAGTCTGCGCATTTCTTACATCTGCCCCTCCTTCCAGGATGGCAACAAAAGTCGTACCGTGATGATGTCGAACCAGTCCGCAGGTTCCCCGTATGGACAGGGACATGTTTTCCGTTTCAAAAGTCAGTTCTTCATCATTCTCCAGTTCCTTGCTGATACAGAAAAAGAGATCGCCTTCTTCCAGGATGACTTTCAGATTTTTGTCTTGCCGGTGAATCGAAGTTTTTGAAAGTTCATTCATCTTGACCAGCTTGTTTTCATCAAGAAGGATCCAGTCATAACTCTCTTGTTTTGTGCCGATGCTGTAACCATGGTACAGGTTCATGCCGGCAAAAACTTCTATGTCTTTGCTGCCGTCATTGAATTATCATTTGCCCATGAAAGTCTGACTTTGAAATTTCCAGTATCTTTAAAGCTCGCATTATACAAGGGCACGCGGATTTCATAATTCATTCCGTTCACAAGCCTGTTGTCCGAAAAGAAAGCAAAGTCCGGAACATAGAATTTAATTCCTCTTATTTGCATTGCCGACTGATCGTAAGTGTTGGCTTTGAAAACTCCGGCGCTCTTATGAAACTTAAACGGAAGTAACAAAGCCGGATCAGGGTATTTTTGATACATGCTGCTGCCGTCCCATAACCGTTGTTCAGAATTGAGCTTGAGTTCTACCGCCGTCCCAAGCGTCATTGCGCCCTCTTTGGCAACGAAAGGCTGCATTTTGACCGTATGACCTGCCGCCTGTTGTGCTGTAAGGTGCGAGTCGCCAAGTAATGTATAGCTGATACGTTCTGATTTGCTGTATTCCTTTGAGAACGTTTTAGGGTTGTCAGTCTCAGGCATATTTATACCTGTAGCTTTGTCCCCGTTAATCAGTCTGTCAATGAAAGAAGTCGTCATAGTGAACGCACTGGGAGTAACTGTCTTTTCGGTGTGCTGCATGTTCGATGTTGCTTTCGTGAAAGTTATACCCGCATTGTCTAACTGGCTGCCGAATGTCCATGTCTGTTCCTCTGCCAGAGTTCCCGCATCGTTATAGCCTTCTACATCTCCGATTTGGGACGGATACGAGAAGAAGTTGCCCTCCTCATGAAGAGGCTGATACAGATTATCATTTATTGAGTTTGCTGTATGGAGTGCTGAGTTTTCGCTCATCGTGAACGTTACGTAAAGCTCCTTTTCACCGTTAAGACTTGCAGGAGATACAGGGACAGAGTCAACCCTTGAGCCTAAAGTCATCCACATAGGAAGCGGCCTTGTCAGAACAGGATAACGCCAGATATGCCTTGCCGTGTCAGTGTACAGAATGGCATCATGTGTTGTAGCTGTTATTTCCTTGTCAATCGTTGTAGTTGAGGCTTCCGTGTTCGTCTGCTGGTCAACTGTGTCAACTTTATCCGTAAAGAAATCTACTGCATCATTAAGCCAGCCTAACGGGCTATAAGGTATTCCCTTCTCAAACATATCCTTCGGGGTCATGCTACCCATTTTTATGCCTGTTGCAAGATCGCTGATTGATGACGCAAGCATAGCTATACCCTTTACTGTCCCAAATACTTGGCCGTCTGCATTAGGATCAGCTACAAGCATTGTTTCAACCGTCTGGCTCAAGTCCTGCGTTACGGTGTTTGTCGTGGAGTCAGTCGTTGATTTGCCGTATGAAACTGTCATATTGCCGCCGTTCAGATATTCGCTGTACGTGAAGTTATTCGGCTGTTCCTGCAGGGCTGTTCCGTCCGCGCTCACCGTGTCAACGTGATAGGGAATTGCATTGAGGACAGCAACATAGCTTCTGTTTGACTTCTGCCGCAGGTGTACGGGTTTGTCGAGTTCTACGCCCTCACTCGCAAGGTCAACGGCCACAAGTCCGCGCCACGTGTCAGAACCTATAGCGTCCTGAATAGCTAGTTTACCGTCCGCAAAACCTGCAAACTGTTTATTTCCGTCCACTGTCGATTTGAATACCGTTACGCAGTCGTTGCCGTCTCTGTCCCTCCAAGACACAGCAATATCATCAACCGTCTTGAATGTCCCGATCTGACCAGTGAAAGGCCCTGCCATTATCGAGAACATACGGGGAGCATACATATATGTTACGTTGTCGGGGTTTGTTCCCTCGTTCTTGTTTCTGCTCGTGTACAATTTGTCGTACCAAACGCGCCGCCACTCCAAGAAAGGTTTATCGCCGAGAAGTTTTGTGGTTTTGTCCTGAGCAAGGTCATACAGAGTACCGTAATTATAGTTGTTCTCACCGCTCTGACCGCCGCCTTTAACGTGGGAGTCATCATGAATGGGCGTTATCGAACCCCTGTTGAATGTCCAGACCGCAAGATGAGGATAAGCGTAAAAATCATCGAGCCTCAAAGAGTACGCCTTGATTTTAGCGTCCCACTGCTTATGGTGGACATATCCGAGCAGAAGGGTAACAATCTCGTCCTTGCCGTCCCCGTCGAGATCTGCCGCTGCTGCCCTCAGTCCTGCAACTCCCGTAATCCACGCTTCGGGAAGGTCATCGAATGCACCGTCTTTAAGTTTCTCGTAATGATAATCTTTAGCTGTCTCCGCAGTATCGAAAGCACGTTTCTCAGCATTCCATTTATGTATTTTACAGTGTATGTCGCCGGTCATAGGTCCGCCATCCCAGCCCTTTTTGTTTGCGAGGTCGGTCGCCCTTCTTGCAATCTTGAAAAATAATGCGATTTCGCTTATGCCGTCCCCGTCAAAATCTCCCGCAACCATATCACTAACAGGCTGACTTTCTAGGTCATTGCCCCACTGGTCTGTGGAGTAAACGTGAATCCCGCTTGCATCACCCAGAGACCTAAGCGTTAATTTTCCGTCAGAGTAATTCAATCTGTACACGAAAATGTAGATGTCATTCTTCGTGTTGATCATCAGGGCTGCTTCGTTATTGTATTTGTCGCCGTCAAAATCTCCTACCGCTAGTGATGCAATATACGGCTTCCCCCTGAAAGGAGTTGTCTGTGTCAGTGCCGTTAAAGGTTCCTGCGTCATTGTGCCGTTATCGTCAGCTTTGAGCGCGAAAAATTCGAGGCGCACTTCCTGGTCAGTTTTAGTATTCACATATCTATGAAACGCATGAAAAGGACTCGTGTCGTATTCCGATTGTATGTCCACCTTGGTCAACCCCGAAGCAGCGACAAAAATTTCACGGTCATAACCCTTTACGGACATAACTCCTGTGCCGTATACCTCGCTGATTAAATTTTCTGCATCTGAAAACGCCGGTGATGTATATGTATCGAGATCCGAAATGTTTACCAGATTAACAAGTCCTGTAGGTGTTATATCTGTCGTATTCTCATCTCTGGTGTTGGAAAGAGTTTTGAAGAAATACTTGAGGCTGCCGTTAGGGGCTATGTTGTGGAACATCAAAGCTCTTTTGCCGTTGTAGAGTTTGCGCGATACTGCAGGGCGGTAAAATTTAGGCTCGCCTTCATACACGGGCACACGAATATTATGATTAAGGAAAGAAAAGGCGGGGTTTTGAAAAGCCGGCTTCTCTTCATACTTGGTAATGGAAGTGTCCGGATTGGGATTTGACCAAATCTTCCGTTTTGTCGATGCCGTAGCGTCTTCCCCGAACACTGATGCGAATACGTCAAGATATGTGTTGTCGTTGTTGCTTAAGCCCCTGAGTGTGATTAGTCCCTTCTTAGGGATTGAGAGTTCTCCCTTGTTGACCTCTTTGACAACGTCGTCAACTGTTCCGATAGCTTTTCCGTTGATTGTCTGTGCGGCTTCGGCCAATTTTAACTGGAAGCTCAATAGAACCGCCAGAACGAACAAACATAACAACTTCAATTTGAGTTTGTACATAAATAGAACCTCCTTTTTAGTGCTACTTGACTTCTACTTCCCTGATTGCGTCTTTCATGTCAGCGGCTAAATCTTTCTCGTTGAAACTTGTACGGTTAGGGATAACCATTGCGAACTCGCTGATAATGTCTAACTCTGTTTTGCAGTCTTTCGCTGTAAGTGTCAGCACATGACCTCCCTTTGTTCCGTCTGCTGAAATGAAATGCAAGTGCCAGCCGGGAGTGTTAAGGCCGTTCATGTAGTCAGGGCAGTACAGAGCTACAACCGTTCCTTCAATGTTCTCATAGGAAAATTCGCGCTGATCCGTCTTCAGTGCATCATTGAGGGGCTTATAGGGTCTCTCCTGCACTAACTCACTGCGAACCGTAATTGACGGCATAAGACCCGTTACTTTTGCCATGTAGAATTGATTTTGTCCCTGTCCTCTGGCTATCGAAGTCAGAAAAGTTTTCAGCTCTTCGATTGAGGACGCATTAACATGTTCCCTCGTAACGTCAGCGTCAAAAAATGTTACGTTTGAGAACGGCACAGTCTCATCATCTGGAGCAATCTCAACGCTTCCGTCCCATATTGCCCGGTAAACTTTACCGTCAAGAACTATCATTTCTCCGTTGACTGACTGAAATGTTCCGATTCCAGTATCGCCGTAGGTCTTAAGCTCTCCTACCGTAATTACGCCGTCATATTCGCCCTGCATGAGGGATTGAAGCAATGCCACCTGAAATAACTTGTCGCTGATAGAAGCATTACCCAAAGCACAGGCACACGTTAGCCCGATAATGCAAACTGTCAGTAAAAATTTCTTCATAAAACAATTAACCTCCATAAAAATTAAAATTTTTCGTTGGCATTTTACTTTTCACTATGTCTTGTTGTAAAGGGGTTTCCGGATTGTCAAACATGATTACTGCATTTTTACGCCGTGCCGTTCTATCATAATTGCGAACATAAATAGGAGATGTATTGAATGAATACTTTATTTGCCAGAACCCTGCGGAAACTTAGAGAAGAAAAAGGACTATCACAAAAACAGCTCGGTCAACAAATGTTTGTCAATCATTCGACCGTAGCACGCTGGGAAAATGCCAGCAGACTGCCTGATGCTGCGATGATATGCCGTCTTGCCAAATGCCTTAGTGTAGATGTTAATGAGTTGTTCCAGCTTGCAGCCCAGAGCGAAGAAAATCCTAATGTCATCATAGTAGACGACAACAAGGTTATTCTCTCTGACTGTCTGGCTGTAATGGGTGAAGTCATGCCTAATGCAGAAATAACGGGCTTTATATGGCCGATGGAAGCTATTGAATACGCAAGAAATAACCGGATTGCATTAGCTGTCCTTGATATTGAACTGGGAACGGCAAGCGGTCTTGATCTCTGTAACACTCTGCTTGAAATCAATTCCAGCACAAATATAGTGTTTCTGACTGCCTACGCTGATTACTCCCTAGATGCGTGGAAAACCAATGCAAGCGGATTCATGCTAAAGCCCCTGACTGCGGAGAACGTAAGGGAACAACTGCAAAAGTTACGTTATCCGTTTTTATGGGAGGTTAAAGACAAGTGATTGACTGGAACGCTGCTTATTTCATTTACTTTATATGCGGTGCGGCTATGATGTTAAGTTTTATGGGGCTGTGGTTTATTGCCGTCATGCCCGGTATTGATCACTGGAGCGAGCGTTTTTTCAGGATACTTTTTACTGTCCTTGTGCTGCTGAGCTTATCCGGTATCATTGAAACATTTACGTATAGTTATCCTGTCCCGGTTGCAGTACTATATCTGATACTAATTCTTGAATCACTGTTCCTTTCACTGCCTATCCCAATGATGACGGCCTATTTACTGCACTGCTGCGGAGAAAAAATCCGTTCAAGCAAATTATTTTATATCGTGATGGGTCTGTTTGCTGTCTTTTGTGTCATGCTTACGAGTGCACCATTTACAGGAGAGTTTTATTATTTTGCTCCGGATAAGGAATATTACCGCGGAACATGGTATCCGATTTTGCTTCTGCCGTTGATTGTGTTAATGCTGCTCAATATCGAAGGCATGATACGGCACAGAAAACAGCTTTCACATAAAGCATTCCTCAGCTTCCTAATAACATTACTGCCTATAACAAGCGTACTATTCGTGCAAATGTTCGTTGAAGTTTATCCCCTCGTAGATATATGTATTGTCCTGTCAGTCCTGTCTATGTACGGCCTTATACTTTACGATCAGATAGAGCAGGATTTGTTACGGCAGCGGGAGATCGCCAATCAGCGCGCTAATATTATGGTTCTGCAAATGCGCCCTCACTTCATCTATAACACAATGACTAGTATATATTGTCTCTGCGATCAAAATCCCCAATTAGCCCGGCAGGTCGTAATGGATTTCACTACATATCTGCGCAAGAACTTTACAGCCATTGCAAGTGCCTCGCTAATTCCCTTTTCGTCTGAATTAGAACATACCCGCGCATATCTTGCAGTAGAGCAGGCCCAATATGAGGACAGCCTTTTTGTTGAGTACGATACGCCGCATAAATATTTCCGAGTTCCTCCGCTGACATTACAGCCAATAGTGGAGAATGCCGTCAAGCATGGCAGAGATCCTTATTCCGGCCCGTTCCGAATTTCCATCAGGACGCGAAAAACGGATTCTGGCAGTGAGATAGTCATTGCGGATAACGGACGAGGTTTTGACACAATCGATGACAGTGAACCTCATATAGCACTCAGAAACATTCAGCAAAGGCTGCGGATTATGTGCGGAGGAAGACTGACGATTACTCCCAATGACGGCGGAGGGACTGTTGTAACGGTGATAATTCCGGACAGTTCTGCGAATAGAAAGGGGCTTGACGTTCTGGAAACCCACTTACGGTAACGGATAAAAAATAATAATATCTCGCTGCCGGGATATACGAGTTCACGGCGAATATTAGAAGAGGAGAAAAATATGAAAACTTTTGAAACGAAGCATCCATATTTCTGGCTGATTTTGGGGCTGGTGCTTACAGTGTTTTCTTATGGCATTTTCAACACAGGCATATGTGCATGGATATTTGCCATACCGCTTATCAGATTTATCAATAACCGTACAAAGTGGTCATCAATTATCCTAATGCTTGTTGGTATGATACTTGCAGCAAACATTACATTTTTCAGGCTTGTTGACGATGATTTCAATATCAGTAATCAACTTTTCTGCACATTTAACGGCATAAGAATTTGGTTTCCGTTCTTTGTATATTTCCTTTGCAGATACTTGAAGGCCAAGAAAATTATTGCTTACTATGCGTTTCCTGCGGCTGTGGCTGTGGCGGAGTTCTTCATAGATAACCCGTTTATTTCGGTCATGACTTCGCTGTCAGTATCTCAGTTCTGGAATTTAGGGCTAATGCAGGCTGCCAGCGTTACGGGTGTAGTTGGTGTTTCATTCATAGTAACATTGCTTGCCTCACTCGTGAATTATATCTGGGAAGAAGGAGCACGAAAATCAACGGTCGCTAATATTTCCGGGTATGGAATTGCTGTAGTTGTCATCATGAGTATAGGCATGTCCAGTGTAGAGACGATAACTACAACGGATCAGACAGTAAGAGTAGCTGCGGGTGTCGAGAATTTCAATCTGCTGCTTGAAGATAAATCAATTCTTGAACGGTATACAGGCTCAGATGAAGAGAAAATGATTCAGGCAAACGTTGATATAATCACAGAACGGGCAAAACGGGCTGTGCAGAATGAGTCGGCTTTGCTGGTCTTTCCTGAAGATGCCTTTGCTTGTTCAGAGCCTTCAAGTGAAAAATTCATTGAGCAGGTCAAAACTATAGCGAGAGAAAACAAAATCAATATAATACTTCCTCTCCTAAGAATGCCGCTAGATGAGTCCCAGAAAAAGAAGAACACATTAAACTTCATCAACAAAGACGGCGAACTTCTGAATACTTACCTGAAAAATCATCTTGTACCAGTTGTAGAAGAACCATTCACGGAAAAAGGAGACGGCAAAACCCCGGTTATTGAAGTAGACGGAGTGAAATATACTTATCTTATATGTGCCGATTACACTTCAAACAAATACGCATATAACGGCCGTGAAGCTGACATATTCATTAATCCGTCCTATGACTGGCAGGCGTTCCAATACTTTACGTCTTACGGTATACAGGCTCGCGCTATTGAGTGCGGTTTCTCAGTCCTCAGAAATCCTGTAAACGGAAATATTATCCTTTACGATGTATACGGCAGGCCTCTTCATATGGCAAATGTCATGAATGTACATACAGGCATGATTTATCTCGACATCCCCAAGCAAGGAAGACAAACTATATACGGTGCTTCCGGTAACTGGTTCCCGTGGCTTTGTGCAGCATATTCACTGATAGCAATACTCAGTGGGTTTGTTGTGAAAGAAAAATAGATTTAATCTTATAGGAGGAGATAATATGAATATCTCTAAGAAAGCGTTTAGTTTATTGGCTGTGCTCGTGCTTGTGAGTTTCTTTGCTTGCAGTTCAGGGGCGCATGCAGCTACATTCACAGCTCCGGAAAAGCTGGCCGATTACCTGTACTACATGGAATACACCGACTACGTTCCTGACCTCACGACGGGCGAACAGGTTAAAACGGGCTTT
>CALGGR010000203.1 GCA_937915755.1 uncultured Fretibacterium sp.
AACGTTAAGAAGTCATCATGTATTACGCGGTATTCTTTATCCTTCAGGATTGCTCGTAATTCAGGCTCTATTTCTATGCAGTCTATATCATAATTTTCACTGCGCCAGGGTGCTCCATAGGAATGCTTATGTTTCGCTTCCTTTATGTAATCTGCTATGTTCCCGCGTCCGGCTGATGGCTCAAGAATATAGTAGATGTGATCCCAATCAAGCCCTTCTGTTATCTGGTCAAGCAAGCTATCGGGCGTGGGGTAATAATCTTCACTTCCTACGATTTTTAACATGCTTTTTACCTCCATGCTAATTCTGCTAATGCCGATGTTAATAGGTCATGTGCTTTTTCACACGCTGAACGGGCCTCTACTGTGTCTTCGTGTAATTCCTCTAATATTTCGGGGAATATCTTTTCTTCCTCACTCTGGGCTTCTGCATCTCTCCGTTTGGCTAAAAATTCTCGCTCCTCTGTATCATCTAATGCCCATCTTAGAACTTTATTTATTAGTTCTAAATCCTCAACCGATACTTCCACAAAAACTTCTTCACTAAAATTCATCATGTTCATAGCACCTAATACCTTTCTGCCTGATAGGCTTCTTTTATGTCCGCGTAATAAGCAAACTGTAAAAATAAAAGCGGGCTGGATACCGAAATATATCCAACCCATAAAAGGTTTTAACGGCTTAATATCAGCACTTTACAGTCTCGACCATGCCGTTTCAACATTGCCTGTAAATCTTCCTTACGGAACTCTTGAGCGGCTTGGCGTGTCTTATCGTAGCTCATGCTCGCAAGCCCGTGTTCTGTTATATACTCAATTGCTCGCGGCTTTTCCTCCGGTAGTAGATGAGAAAGACCAAAGTAATTTATGCCCCTCGATAATGCTTCCTGTGCTATTTGCCTTGCTTCATCGTTGTATACACGTGCTCTCACTTTATCAGGATCAAGCTCATGCATACGACCGTCTATATACTCCATTACATATTCATTCAGCAGGTCTTCAAGACGGTCAAATTCAGGCGTATCCTCAAACGGATCACTCATGCACTCTGTTCGGTATTCGTCTAGCTGTCCTATCAGGTGCTCTATACCGTACCTTAATTCCTGCCAGTAATACATCTCATCATATGCTTCTATCATTTTGTTACTCCTTTCATATACACCCTAGACGCTAGGTCTAAGGTGGCCTGAAGATTATCGAAGAAGAAAACTGTGCGCAGTCTATTGGCTAAAGCCTTGCGCCTGTAATAAGCTCGAATGAACGGAAAACTATAAGCGTGAATAATGTATGCCATAAAAACACTCTCCTCTAAAAATAAACGGGGCTTCCTTTTGCAGAAACCCCGCAACTATATGTAGTAATATCATTTAATTTTTTATGCTAACAAGCAACTGAAAGTTCAATTCCGCATTTTTCAGATACTGCCTTCACAGCTTCATGTGCTGGCGTATCTGCATATCTTTTCATTATCTCTTGAGATAGCTCCTCTATTATCACCTCCTTGCTTATCCCGCCGTTTAACCTTTCAAGCATCGCGAATAGCTCGGTGTAGCTGTACTTCGATAATTCGTCCTTCAGTATTGCGGCTGTATCGGCTTCTTCTTCTGCAACTTCATACTTCCTGATAATCGCATACCAGTCAGATAATCGCGTTTGTTCTTTCTCAGGCAAGGTTTCATCTTCCAGCATTACCTTCAGCCTAGTACCTATATTACCCGCGTAATCTTTATCACACGTTATCTTTAGCATTCCGTGATACAGTTGCGCAAACATATCTTTTCCTTCGCATACTCCGAATATTGAACGCATTTCGGCTAACGTATCAGCTCCGCAACTCTTCAGATAATCCGCGACTTTTTCAGGGCTTCTTGTGCAATCCCACCTCAGCTCTTGGATATGGTCAAACACTTCACGGGCACTCTTGCCGTCCGATTGCTTCTTGTAGTATTGATACAGCATTTCTCTTAACTGCATAGGTGTACTACGCTTTGTGAAATGCAGTCCAACTTTCTCCGCTAAGTCCTTGATTGCTTTATTTCTTGCATCCAGCAATGCGTCCTTTAATGCTTCTTCATCACCTATACTGCTTTCTATACGCGTCATTTCACGCCTACAGTCTAGTTCTATTAAAGTAGCATTAAATAACTTATCCTCATCGTATAAAGGCTCTACCTTCAGACCTAGACTTAACGCAAATTCTTTCAGTTCATCTGAAGAAAGAAGTCCAACAAAACTCATTTCTTGACGCGGGCATCTTGCATTCAGGATTGCGTTGATTTTTTCGGGATAACGCTTCGTCTGGAACTCTTCGCCCTCGAACTGCTCCCTGATTATCCATGTTAGCCTATCCGCTAACGCCTCTTCTGTATCGCCTTCAAGTGAATAAGGATACGGCTTCCCGAATATGCCCTCGTACACCTTCACCATTCCATACTTTGTTAAGCCCTTCAAAATTGTATTGCGCTCTTCGTCTGTTTTCGCAATCCTTAATGAGGTTATTAATAAATTAACCTCCTTTGCATCATTCTGGAGCGCGGGTATATTGTTTTCTTCCTGCTGTGCTGTTGTTGTCTCTTCAACAGGGTCTGCATCGGCTTCAGCTTCGCGGTACTCTATAATGTCGCGCGCTAATTCACTGGCTAGGTCAGCCTTCAACTCTCTGTTTATTGGTTCACCATCATATTTCTCTCCGGTGAGTTGTTCATACGCTTCCACCATTTGTGCCTTTGTGCACGTCATTAATACCGCGTAAAGCTCATTTGCTGTCTGCGCTGTTTTCAGCTCTACTACTACTTTGCTTACGTCTACTTTCTTGGCCATTGTTTTTTACCTCCATTATGGTTTTGCGGGGACTCGTCAGTACGATGACTAACCGCAGACCTGCATGAAGCAGGTTTCGTCCTTGCATTTATCACCTAGCAAAGTGTTATCCCGCAGCTTGTTGCGAATATCAATGCTTTCAAATGGTGCGCTTCTTCTTTTTCCCTTAGCCTTAATCCTTCTCTTTTACGGTCAGCTTCAGAAAATTTTGCGTATTTACCCATCCCAAGCTCGCATTCAAATACCTCATCTAGCAGTGCGTTGCGCTTATCCATGTGGTACTGGAAGCACTTATAATCACCGCCTTCTGATACTATTTGGCGATAACCGCGTTCTTTTCCCAGCAGTAACCATTGCGGCTTGAACGATACCTTGTACATCTTGCTACGATATTCTGCGTTCATCTTGGTTACCTCCTACAGTCTCGTTATTGCGAACCGGCGTACTTCTGAAGTTTTTACGTACTTGTTATACGTTTCTTCGTCATCAGCCTTGAACTTCTTGCTGTCGAACCGGCTGGTTGAATATTTCGTATAACTCACCTTGAAATTTCCTACAAGCATTTTTTCTACACTCAGCTTGACCATTTCTGCCTTCACCGCGTCCTTCAATTCTTCAAGCCTGTCCGCTAGTTCTGCTTGCTGGGATTCAAGCTCCTTTATTTCCGCTACTGTTGCTTCGAGTTCTTTCGATAACATTGTTTTTACCTCCGTTAAAAATTTTTTTGCGGAGCTGTGGTAGCCTCCGCTTTGTTCTTTGCTTTACTTACCAAAGTTCTACTACGGTAAATCCCTTGCCATACCTGCGGCCATATTCGCGTGCCATTTTTACCGCTACTGCCTTTGTGGTATAGCGTTCTGCTTTCCATGTGGTTTTCGTTAAAACCTCTCCATCCGTCAAATCCTTTACATAACGTCCGTCTTTCTTTAATTCCGTATGTCATGATTTTTACCTCCGTTAAATTTTTGGGTCTCTTCAGTGAATGCCTAACACCCAGACCGGCTACGTAGTTCTCGGTATTTTTCGCCGGTTTCGACCTTGCTATTGGACGCTGATTGTTTCTCAAATCAACTCTGCGTCCCTCCGCCGGTGTTTTCGATTGGCTTTACTTCTTGTCCCTGCTCGGCTTTCGCTGTCTTCGCAGGGCCGCAAGCTGTAAACTTACTCGTCTTTTTGGGTCTTCGCGTACAACATCTGTCTATCGCTCTCCTCAACTTTCCCTTTGGGGTAACCCTCTCCGTTCAGTTACTGAGCTTTAATTTTCAATTTGCTAGTCTCTGATCTTTATCTGGGTCTTTGTGCTCCTTTATTCAAGGGTTTTAACATTAATGTTTTTTCTATATAATACATCGGATATAAGGAGGTGTGTTTAATGCCCAGATGGAAATACGATGCCAGAACACCTTTAGCAAAACTCAGGGCAAACGCAGGACTTAGCATGGAATATGCAGCATCAAGACTAAGTATTGTAATGATGACACTATACCGTTATGAACACAGCATAACCGACATCCCTCTTGGTATTGCTGAAAATATGACTTCTCTGTATAAAGTATCCTTTGATGATTTACGAAAAGCCGCTAAAGAAACAAAAGAATTGAAGGGTGCAAAGCCAGAAGGACGAATAAAACAGCATAAATTAAAGCAGGGCGATAATAATGATCAGTAACTATAACCAACAATACGTTACCATTGATATACTCAAAACAGAACTGGGGGAAATAAGATACAATATTCGCTCAGGTTTTGCAAAAAACGAAAAAGAGTTCAAAGAAATACGAACTGAAATTCAAACGGTAAGAGATATTGCTCTTGTTAATAGTGCTAAAATCGACGCTTATCGCGATTTCTCTAGCTTTTGGTTCTCTATACTTACTATCATTGTGGCCATCATCGGCTTCGCGGGCACTCTTGCCCCCATGTTTCGTGAGATGTACAAAGAAGCTAAACAAAATAAAATTCACGATAATATGACTGAAGTTGCTCGTAAAGTTATGCACGATGAAATTAATTCGGCTGTACATGAGGCTATCAATAAGCTCAGAGGCAATTCAAGCGTGATAGGCAAATAAAATTTGAGCATAAAAAATCCCCTAATCCATGCTTATTAAGAATATGGAATACTAGGGGGCTCTGAACACAACCCTGTGAATGTAAAAGGGTTTGAATGTCTACATTTATATTCTAGCACATATCAAGCACTTTCACAGGGGCAAAGAAACAAAAGGAGGCATGAAAACATGACAAAATTATTATATAGCACACCAGACAACGCAGTTCTTTATGATGCAGAATTATCAAAAACAGCTTACCAACTTTATAACATTCTTGTTGATATGGCAGATAGACGCTCTCATCGCCTTTATGCTTATGTTTATGAAATTGCTGAGGCTTTGCATCGTTCAATCAGAACTACACGCAGACATCTTTCTACTCTCGTAGCTCTCGGTATCATTGAGATAATTTTTCGCAAACAGTCTCATAATTCAAAGATGAACTTAAAAAGTATTTTTGTCATTCATGGAAGACATGCAAAACGTTATGAAAACTCGGAGTATGCCGGTGATTATCCTAGAAGCACGAGGACAAAAATGGCCACTACGAGGACAAAAATAGCCGACTATAAAGATACTAGAGATATTTTAGAAGAGAAAGAGAATCTAACTCTAAAGAGGGAAGCCAGAGAACTCCCCAAAAATTTGCCAAATTCAGAAAATTCGACTTCACTCAGCCCGGAAGTCAGAACAATACCCAAAGCACAGGAGAACAAACCTTCCAATCAAGAGCCAGACCTTTCTGGAGTCCCGGACATTATGCGACCAGTAGCTAAATACCTGCTGGATGAGACAGGCAGAACCGAACTTACTCCGAACGAGTGCAAGGTAATACGCGAGATACTGTACGAACAGCATACGCCAACCCGCGT
>CALGGR010000204.1 GCA_937915755.1 uncultured Fretibacterium sp.
TGGTCAATCTGGTGTTCATACGTCTCATGTTAAAGAGATACTGAACGGGCTCTTAACGATTATCAGTCCTTCATAAAGCGTACAAGTAAAGGCGGTACAGACAAGAGAGCGTTGAGTAAATCTTTGATTGGTAGCTACCCTATTATCATCCCGCCAAGGGAACTTCAAAATGAGTTCGCCGCCTTCGTAACCCAAGTCGATAAATCAAAATTGCTCATGCTATGTACTTTTGATGAGAGGTTTTTACATTACTCTGGTTCACCATAGCATACCGCATGGTTGTATCGATCTGTGAGTGCCCCAATATCTTCTGCACCTGTTCTATCGGCATTCCCTTGTCAATCGCCCTTGTCGCCATGGTTCTGCGGAATTTATGTGGATGAATTTTGTTAAGATTTATGCTCCTCCCTAGTTCGCGCATCCGAATTTCAACTCCGCTTATTTTCAGCCTATCATGTGGCGCATCAAGAGTCACAAACAAAGCCGGATTATAGTCTGACCTACTGCCGAGATACGCCTGCAAATGCAATTTTGCTTTTGCATCAAAATATACTTTGCGCTCTTTTCCGCCTTTTCCCAACACGACACATTCCCGATCCTCAAAGTTAATGTCTGATATATTGAGGTTCACAAGCTCGCCGACACGAATCCCAGTGGAATACAATAGGTCAATCATCGACAAGTCTCTTATACAAGAGCATTTATCGCGGAGTTTTTCTATGTCTTCGTCCGTGATTATAGCCTTTACCTGCTGATTCGTTTTTATCTTGTGAATCCTTTTCATTGGGCTTTTCAGTATGTGGTTTTCCTCTTCGAGCCATGAGAAGAAGCTCGAAATATTCCTGCGTACATTATCCACGGTCACCTTACTACAGTTATTCAGTTTCTGGTATTCGGATAAGTATGCTCTCATGTCTTCCGTCGTGATCTTTCTTACTGGTTGTGGCACAGTATCGAGCATCTTCTTAATCGTCACGTGATAATATTGTATGGTTCTTTCCGAGCAGCCTTCTATTTTCTTCGCGTCAAGAAACATCACAAGGTATTCCTCGTTATTGATTTGCGTCTTCTCCTGTTCTCTTTCGGCGAAGGCGTGAAGCATTACCTCTTGGAGCTTCTTCATTTGCGACACTGATAGATACTCCGACATCTCGTTCAGAATCATCACGATTTTTTCTTCCATGTTGGTATCCCCTTTATTTATAGATACCAACATATTACATTTCACCCGAAGTATTCCTGCATCAGGCTGTCAAATAATAGCTGAGCCTCATCTAATGCTTTCTGAACGGCAACTTTTGATTTGTCGACCTGGGATACAAAGGCGGCGAAATCGTTTTGGAGCATTATATCAGCAATAGGAATTTTGATGATATTTAGCGTTTTTACCGCAAGTCCTGGTTGGGCAGCCCCTGTTTGATACCTGTTTAGGTTTTCCAAGATGAGTAATTCGTACAGCCATATTTTGTTTATCTCTATTTTTGGAGTCACAAGAATCGCGTGTTCTGTATTTCTGAATTTACCGATCGCGTATTGTATATTACCACATAATGCCCCCTGCCTACCAATAATCGGATAATCTCCATCATGAGTATAATTATTTACATATCCGCGAATGCCATTCCCACCATAACATGGATAAGGGTTATCTTTATCTTGTTTTTCATGAATGTCTGTCGCGATGGTAAAATCTCCAGCCTTTAACTCGCAAATATCACCAAGTTTTTGAAGACTTAGCTTTTTAGTATTTGAAATGGGCTCCCCAAACATCTCGATAAATCGGGCTTTGATAAGAGTATCGAGGAGTTGGAGCTCTTCCTCGCGTTTTTTAATAATCTCTTCAATTCGTGATAACTTGTCAATGACCTCTTCCTGTTCATTTATAGGAGGAAGATTAATTTCTAATTTATTTGCGGTTTGAATAGTAAAAGTCCCAACAGTTGTACCACTTGAATTTCTAACGATAAAATCCTTAACATCCTTTGAGTCAAAAGCCCTCACTAAATATTCTGACTTTATCTGATCTGGTGCTTTCTGTCTAAACCACAATATATTGCCATCTTTGAAATAAAATCTATCTTCAGGCTTAACTACATAACATACGCCCAAAGTTCCAACGCCAGTAATTATAATATCACCAGGTTGAGGCTTGCCGTACCTCTCAACATATTCACTGTACAAATTCTCATCGATAAAAAGCTCATTATCTACATATCCATCTGAAGCTAACTTCGCTATTTCTCTTGCTCTGTAAAACGGTACGCCCGAATTTCGCCATTCAGACTGAAATACCCTTTTACTCGAACTAACATCATACAAATCACTAATTTTTACTTTCATCTCCATCCACCCCACAAATATCAATTTGTTATACCGAGTAACGCCTTGAGCTCTGACGTCTCCCTCTCAACCTCTCTATTAAGGTTCTCGATTTCCTTTATAATTTCGGCTGTTGGAGGATATTCCACAGGAACATACTCGGTTTTCTTATACTTGTTTATTGAAAGATCGTAACCATTCTTACGAATTTCGTCTGCCGGAACGATGAAACTCTTCTCAGTGCGGGCTCGTTCCTTTTCTTTATCCAGATTACGGAAACGCTCAACAATATCTGGAATATCGTTGTCATTAACAGGACTTCTTTTGTCATCAAGGCTGAAACCGTCTGCCTTCATATCATAGAACCAGACATCGTCAGTTCCGCCCGAATTGGTCTTTGTGAATACGAGAACCGCTGTCGATACTCCGGCATAAGGTTTGAACACACCAGATGGCATTGAGATGACTGCCCGAAGCTGCTGATTGTCAACAAGTTCCTTTCTGAGAGCTTTATGTGCAGTGCTACTACTGAATAACACACCATCTGGGACAATGGATGCACATCTGCCACCTACTTTAAGCATTTTTATGAATAAAGCCATAAATAGCAGTTCTGTCTTTTTGGTCTTACACAGCGCGAGTAAATCTTTACTAATGGCTTCCTTAAAAACACTGCCTGTAAAAGGTGGATTCGCCATTATCAGCGTATAGGCATCTCTCTCGATATTGTCTCCGGAAAGGGAATCCTGATACTTTATATTGGGGTCTTCAACGCCGTGAAGCATCATGTTCATAGCCCCGATACGGAGCATGGACTGGTCGGTATCAAATCCAGAGAACATTTTGGATTTGAAGTAATTTATGTTGTCCTTATTCATCAGCTCATTTTTCTGATGAGCCGAGATATACGATGCGCTCGAAAGCAGAAATCCCGCGCTTCCCATAGCCGGATCGAGTATACGGTCTGAAAGTGTAGGCTGCATGAGTTCCACAATCATGTTGATGATATGTCTGGGGGTTCTGAACTGGCCGTTGTCTCCCACAGCCGCAACCTTTCCAAGAAAGTATTCATAGACATCTCCCATGATGTCCTTGTTGTTCATGTCCATATCATCAATGCCATCGACTACTTTTGCGAGGACTTGTGGCGTAGGAATAAGAAATACTGCGTCCTTCATGTAACGGCTGAAGGCTGTATCCTTCCCTTCTCCCAATGTTTTGATGAACGGAAATACGTACATTTGGATATTTGTCAGCATCTCACTTGGCTCAAAATGGTGGAATACATTCCAGCGCAGATTCTTATAATCTGTCTTTATTTCCGGATTTTCGCTGATGACAAAGGCCCCTTCTTGAAAGACCTTATTCTTTAAGGGAACGCCTAGTATGTTAGCATTTGCTTCAGCCTTGAGCTGATTGTCGTCCAGCAACTTCATGAACATTAGATACGTAACTTGCTCTAAGACTGTGATTGGATTCGTTATTCCGCCAGTAAATATGGTAAGCCAAATAGAATCCACTGTACTCTTCATTGCACCTGTAATCATTAGCTTATCCTCTCACCCAACAATTCCGGCTCAGTATCTTTCAGAATATCAACCAGAACCCTATGATCAAGATACTGAATACCTTCAACAGTATTATAAATCTTCTATCAATGCCTGACTTTGATGCTTTCAGTTATTCGCGCCCCTCACGCAGTATATCCAACATTTCTCGCGGGGTAACGACATATGTTCTTACAGGAAAATGCTTTAAATTTCCTGTAACCAGATAGGCTTCCTCTTCCTTCCGTTTCTCCATAAGCACAGCGTAAAAAACAACGTCCTTGGCATCGGGAATGCTGTCTTCAATAACGGCTGCGTCCGAATAAACCGCCCTGCGCTTTAATTCGTTCAAGAATATTCGTACAGCCCGTTCTTCAAACATGAATTTTGGTCTTCTGAGAACGCTTTCGTATTCGGCCAAAATTTCATTGTTCAACACAGGAATAATATCTCCGTACATTGCTTCTGAAGCCACAATACCAGGTATCGAGCTAGTTTTCAGCATTGCGGAAACGAGAACATTAGTATCAAGGATTGCGTAGTATTTCATTATGGTGTTTACAGTCCAGCCCGTTCCGCTCTTGACGCTTCAATTTCAGCATTAATCTCTTCAAGGGACATATCCGACACGCCGTTTCTTTCAGCAGCTTCACTAATTTCTTGCATTGCTCTATACCCATGCTCTGCCCTGTATGGTTCTTTCGGGAGCGTCATGCGGAAGGGAATGCCATTATCCAAGACTGCTCTCTTTAAGAACATTCTGACAGCAGTGGACAAGTCTATGCCAAGATGCTCGAATACATTAGCAGCTTCATTCTTGAGAGAATCCTCTACTCTGACCTGCAATAAAGATGTTGTCATAATCATGGTCTCCTTTAGATTTAATAAGACAATTATATTACAATATCGTTCAAAATGAAGGGATAAATATTATTCAAGGCATTCTCCCGTCCACCAAATCGTAAAACACGTTCTCAGGGATCATCACAATCCCCTGCCCCGCTAACACCAGTCTCTCCGCCTTTCTGTGCTTGTTGCTCTTCCCGTGCTCTCCGCTCCACGTCCGTCTCCGATACTCTTCATTCCCAAGGATCAGGACGTTCGTTCTCCTTGTCACACTCCTTTCGTTCACCCCACCCAGCCCCGCAACAATCTGCATTGCTTCTTTTCTCTTAAAGCGTTCAAGCCTGCCGGTGAAGACGCAATGACGGCCGGAGAGCGGGTTCTTGTGGCTCCGCGAAAGGTCAATGAAGTCATTATTCAGCGGGGCGATCTTGTACTCAACAAAGCTGTCATAAAGAAAATTGATGTCAGAGTTATAGGCAACGATAATATCGCTTTTTTCGAGATAGCTAGAGAAGTCCTTGAAGACTTTCTCCGCGGCCGGTGCTCCTGCTAGCATTTCATTGGTGATTCCGGT
>CALGGR010000205.1 GCA_937915755.1 uncultured Fretibacterium sp.
GGGCACAAGCTCATATATCCAAGCTGTCCTCACCTAACAGGAAATCTTCAACCCCTATATACCCTATTCCGTTCTCATCTGTGAATGGCATAATCTGTTCTCTCAAAACCACTACTTTCTTGAACGAATCAGGAATATTCACAAGTGGCTTTATCTCTTGCGTATGTTTCTCCGGCTCTTCTATATTCAATGCTGACTGGATATAGTATTTCTTGTACCCTGAACTTGCTATAAAGTCCACCTCAAGATATTGTCTAGTTCCGTTACTCTGTCGATGCTCAAGCATTCCTATGTCTACACTGTAGCCTCTCACTTTCAGCTCCGTAAAGATGATATTCTCCATGATATGATTTTCTTCAAGCTGTCTAAAGTTCAGGTGAGCATTACGAAGTCCCACGTCAGTAAAATAATACTTTAGCGGTGTGTTGATGTACTTCTTGCCCTTAATATCATATCGATAAGCATTATCAAGAATGAACGCCTCAATCAGGTAGTCAAGATAGTTACTTATCGTAGTAGGATTGATAGACGCATCTTTAACTGACTTAAACGTATTTGAGAGTTTAGTTGGATTAGTTAATGAACCTACAGATGAAGCAACAATATTAAGCAAGTCATCTAAAGCATTCTTATTATTCCTAATCTGATGACGTTCAAGCACATCTCTTTTATAAGTGTTCTCAAAGAGGTTCTGCAAATAACTCATCTTCTCCCCATGAGTAAGAAGAGATAGAACTCTAGGTAAGCCGCCATAAGTATAATACTCACGCCAACATTCTCTTTCATTGCCCGAATAAGCACTGTGATACTCTCTGTAAGTCAGAGGATAAAGTCTCACCTCATCACCTCTATCTCGGAATGAGGTTACTATATCTGATGACAACATTTTAGAGTTACTGCCTGTAATATAAATATCAGCATTTTTAATCTTCATCAGTCCCAGCAGGACATCAACAAAGCTTATAGTGTCTCCTTCCAGCCAAGGGTTTTTAACCTCCTTCACGTTCTGTATCTCATCGAGCATAATTATGTATTCTGCATTCTCATCGACTATTCTGCTTCTGATGTACTCTCCAAGCTCTAAAGGATTTCTGTAACGCGCTGAAGCATCATCCTCAAGGGAAAGAACAATTATATTCTGCTCTGAAATTCCCTGAGCTAGTAAGTATGAGCGGAACAGTTCAAACAGCAGGAAAGATTTTCCGCACCTGCGTATCCCGGTTATTATCTTTATCTGCCCATTATTACGTTTCCTTATCAGCTTGTTCAAGTAACTGTCTCGTTTTATTATCATATTTATACTCCAAATTATTTTTGACACTTTAGGCTATTTTTACTTATTGTATCATCAAAGGTAAGGAGTTGTGTTCAAAAAGATTTGGAATTTCAGAATTCTATTTTTTATTTGATATAATACCTTCACGATTTCTTTGAAAACAGGAGACTAGATTTTATGAATAATGATTATAAGATAATATCAATTTCCCCGAAAAGACAAATAACAATTCCTCAGAAGTTCTACTCCTACTTTCAGTTTGGCTCACAAGCTAAAATCTCGGCTACAGATAATGGTATCCTTATTCAACCTGCTGAAGTCTTCTCAAATGGTGAATTCGATGTTCAGATACTTCAAGATTTAGTTCAAAAAGGTCTTAGCGGTCAGGAACTTATTAACGCTTTCAAGGAGAGCAAGACTAAAATTCAGCCTGCGGTAGAGGCAATGCTCCTCAATGCTAAAAGAATAGCTCATGATGAAGCTGAATTTGATACTCTCGATGATATTTTCGGAGACGAATAAATGCTGGACATGAGATTAGCACCACCAGTTTCAAAATACTTGAAGAAACTGAAAGACCAAAAGCTAAGAGAACTCTTCAGAAATGCTCTCGATGGAATATGCGAAAATCCCTACATCGGCAAACTCAAAAGGGGAGATTTAAGCGGTATCTACGGATACGATTTATACTATCAGAGAACCAATTACGAAATCGCCTACGTAATAGAAGAAAAGAGTAACGAAAATATTATTGTTGTTATTATGGCTGGAACTAGGGAAAATTTCTACGAACAACTCAAGAATTATTTGCGCTGATTTTCTATTAAAATTAACCTATTAAACTTTTCTACCAAAATTAACTTCTCCGAAATTCCGAAAAATAAAATTCCAGAAAAATATTATTCACAAAATTAGCGACCGTCAAATTTATTAATAATTAATTTTCATATGATTACATTTGTAGTATAATCCTTAAAAAGGATTGGAGATGAAATTATGTCAAGTACATTAGTGCAATTCCGAACAGATGAAAATTCAAAAACTAAAGCAGTCTTAATTTGTGAGAGACTTGGTTTAGACTTACCTTCTTATCTTCGTATGTGTATATCACGACTAAATCAGGAGAATGGAATACCTTTCTCAATGAACATCAATAACCTTTCACAAAATAAAGGGCTTGAAGCAATGAAAGCGGCAAGTATGATAGCCGAAGAAAACGGTATAGCTGATATGACACTTGATGAGATTAACGCCGAAATTGCTGAAGCTAGAAAGTCGCTACTCTCTTGAAGATTTACGCAGTTATCGATACGAATGTAATTGTTTCTGCAATGCTTAAACAGTCCTCTATACCAGGACTTGTATTAGAGTATGCATTAAGCGGAATAACAATTCCTGTGCTTAATAAAGAAATTGTCAGCGAATATAGAACTGTTCTAATGCGTGATAAATTTCACCTTAATACTAAAATAGTCAATGATTTAATTCAAACTATGGTGAGTATATCGAACCCGAGCAACTAAATATTGAGTTACCTGACCCTAAAGATATAATTTTCTATGAGGTAGCGATAGAAAAGATAGAAAAGCAAAAAGAAAATATGACGTATTTAGAAAACACTTCCCAACTGAGCCTTTTATTGTTACTCCCAGACAACTAATAAATATTCTTGACGATACACATAAAATTTACTTGCCATAATTATTTATTTACTTCTATTGGTTCTATTCCTCTTAATATTTCTGTACTATTGTAGTGAGAACTCAAGATAAAAACCTTTTTCTTACCAATAACGCATAACGAAACAGCTTAATAATTTATTTTACCTTATACATGGATATAAATCAAAACATATTAATTTATAGTTCTAAATGAATGTGTATAAGTATTTCATTAAGTTAAATTTTACTTATTCAATCTTTACTGTATAGTAATAACTATGTTTACAATTATTTAATTGAAGAAGAGAAAAACAGAAATGGCAGATAGTAATATGTTTTGATGAAGCGGTAGAGCAGCGAGAAAAAGAACAGTCTCAGGTAACAGCAATA
>CALGGR010000206.1 GCA_937915755.1 uncultured Fretibacterium sp.
TAGCTCCAGTGCAACGTGAAGGCATTGACTATGAGTTCGCTGTCGTCTTCGATGTCAATTCTGACCACCTCGTTAATGTCTCCAAAGACAGAACTAGACTGTTTGACGGCGACATTTTTACTATCACTACTGATACTGGCAAGGTGCTTCGTGAGTGGCTTGACGGTAATACTAAGGATGGTAACAGTAATGCTTAAGTTCTTACGCAAACTTTTTGCTCCTCGCGAGAAGGTGCATTTCATACCACGTTTACCGGTCGGCTTGGAGCTGTCTGACGGCGACAGAGCTGCTCTGTATGGATGGCCGGATTATTACGTTCAGGAGATTATTCGCGATGAATAATGTTGATGTGCCGGATAAACTACGGCAATTACGCACACTTTTAGGCTTCAATAAAAAGCAGATGGCTGAAAAAATAGGTGTGCCTTACTGGGGAATTGTTCACTGCGAACGAGGTGATATTACCGGCTCTAATCAGTCTAAAGTTTTTACCAAAGTCAAGTCATATCTTGAACTTACAGGGCTTCAAATTCTGGCTGATACTCCAAAAACTACACAATCCCCGTTTTTTCTTGAAGGGCACTGCTACTCCATTTACAGCTCACAATACGGCTCATCCGCTGCTTTTGAACGCTCTTATTGCTTCATTTTCTTACGCAAGGAGGGCATTCATCACGTTTTCAGAGAAGCTCACGGCGGATGGACTAGAACTTACACTGACCCTCAGCTCATCGGCAAGGAAATTAGGGAGGTTAATGATTGAATGTCACCAAGTTCATTAGCTCCATTAGTAATAATGCTATTGCTGGGGCTTTCGCTAAGTCTTGGGATCTGCTCGATAGGTATCTACTGCCTGTTTGCTCCATTTCGGGCGGCTCGGATTCGGATATTGTCCTCGATATTATTCACAGACTTGATGTTACTCATAAGGTGCGTTACGTCTGGTTTAATACCGGCTTGGAGCTTAACGCCACTAAACAGCACCTCGCTTACTTGGAGGATAGATACAGCATTCATATCGAACGTGTACCTGCTGTTAAATCTGTTCCCGTTTGCGTTAAAGAGTTCGGCTATCCTTTCATCAGTAAAGTCGTATCTCAGAAAATTCATAACCTGCAATCTTACGGATTCGACTTCAAGGATAGAAATTACGATGAGGATTTAAACCTATTTCCTCAGGCTAATGACGGCCTTAAATGGTGGCATAATATCGGCAGCTTCAAACAGTGGAATATATGCTACAACAAACTGCTTAAGGAGTTCCTTATCGTTCATCCTCCCCAATTCTCCATTAGTGATAAGTGCTGTTACTATGCTAAGAAAAAATCTTTTGCCGCTTTCTTCAATCATAACTACTGCGATTTATCTATCATCGGTACTCGCAAGGCGGAAGGCGGCATTCGCGCTAGAGGCAATAATTGCTTCACTCATTCGGATAATAAGGGCGATGTCTTTCGCCCTATTTTTTGGTTCTCCGATTACGACAAAAAAGTATATGAACGCTTGTTTCATGTCGTTCATTCGGATTGCTACAACGTTTACGGCTTGAAACGTACTGGCTGTGCGGGCTGTCCCTTTAATCCTACTCTCTTTACTGATTTACTACTCATTCAGAAACATGAAATGGGACTGGTCAACGCTGCTTATAACGTTTTCAAGCCGGTTTATGACTACACTAAACTTTATAGAGAGTTCTGCAATATGCACGGCTCTACTCTACCTTTACTGGAGGAAGATTTTTCTTATGGGTAAACAACTTGACCCTCTCGAAATGACGCTTAAACGTTTCCCGCACTTACGCAAGCACAATCAAGTACCACAGACAAAACCTGAACCGGAGCAGCAACCACAGCAAGACAACAATCACGGCTTGCAGGTCTGTCCTAACTGCGGGGCTAAGGCTCTCAGACTGGATGGCGGGTGCTCCTCTTGTCTCGCTTGCGGATGGTCGGCCTGCCATAATTCTTAGGTGGCACATG
>CALGGR010000207.1 GCA_937915755.1 uncultured Fretibacterium sp.
GACGGTTTAAAAAGCGAACCGGATTTCGGCATATATTATTAGATTGGACTTCTATTTCCGGCCCATGCATATAGTCCAGCCGGGGATGGAGATCGACGTCCTCAAAGAGAACAACAGAATCGCCAACGAGAACTGGCGCCTGATGAAGAGCCACGGCGTGAAATCCGTGGATTTCATGGGTTCCATCGGCGCCGGAAAGACCGCGCTGATCATAAAGCTGGCCGAAAAGCTCAGGGCAAAAGGCTACCTTTCGACCAGAGTCAGCCCCGAGGACAAGAGAGTCAAGCTTATGGAGCTCACGGACGCAGGGATACGGCTTTGCAGCGAGTCCGGTCAGGTCGTCAGGAAGGACGTCATCAGGCTCTTCAGCGGCATCTCGCAGGAGGAGCTCAGGGTCGGCTGCGGCATACTGGAAAAAATGTTCGACAACATCAGGAGCTCCGGACATTAAGCATTGAGCCTTCTGCGTCTTCGGGAATGCCATAACATCGCGGATTGAGTTTCCTCCGCACAGCAGCATCACCAGCCTGTCAACCCCGAGAGCGATCCCGCCATGAGGAGGAGTCCCGTAGCTCAATGCGTCAAGGAAGAACCCGAAGCGTCTCTTGGCCTCCTCCGGTGTGATCCCCAAGCACTTGAACAGTCTGGCCTGAACGTCAGGGTCATGAATCCTGATTGAGCCTCCGCCGACTTCGTTGCCGTTGAGGACGCAGTCATACGCTCTAGCCAGTGCGTTGGCGGGGTCTTCGTCGAAGGGAGGATCATTGTCGAGGGCAGGGGACGTGAAGGGGTGATGCATTGCCTCCCAGCGTTTCTCGTCAGCGTTCCACTCGAACAGGGGGAATTTCGTTACCCAGAGGAATTTCCAGTTGTCCGGCGAATTATCGAAGAGATCCTCGCGTTTCTTGCCAAGTTCGAGGCGCAAAGTCCCAAGAATCTCACATGCCTTAGCCCTTGAAGCATGTGCAACGATGAATAACGCATCATCAGGCTGCATTGCTCCGAGTTCCTTGACCTTCTCGACATCTTCAGGCTTCAGGAACTTAATCAGAGGCCCTTTGAGTCCGCCGTCTTTGTAGAGGAAGTTCGCAAGCCCTGACGTTCCGAGCTTAACCGCACGAGCCTCAAGGTCAAGTATTTCCTTTCTCGACATTGAAGCACCGCCCGGAAGCCTCAATCCCCTAACTACTCCGCCCTCAGCAAGAATCCTCTTGAACGGCTCAAACCCCGCGTCCCTGAAAGCGTCGGCAAGGTCGCAGAGTTCCAGTTTCACACGGAGATCGGGCTTGTCGCTTCCGTACTTGTCCATCGCGTCCCAGTATGACATTCTCATGAAAGGAGTCGGAATTTCAACACCGCGAATCTCACGGAACAATCCCTTCATGTAGCCCTCAATGAGCGACATAATATCGTCCTCTACAATGTAGCTCATCTCGATGTCAACCTGAGTAAATTCCGGCTGACGGTCGGCGCGCAAATCCTCGTCCCTGAAGCATCGCGCAATCTGGTAATACCTGTCGAAGCCCGAAATCATGAGTATCTGCTTGAACAGCTGGGGACTCTGCGGAAGCGCGTAGAAGCAGCCCTGATTAACACGTGAAGGAACAAGGTAATCCCTCGCGCCTTCTGGAGTAGCCTTCGTCAGCATCGGTGTCTCAAGTTCAACGAAATTGCGCTCCTCAAGGTAACGGCGTGTGAATGAGTTTATCTTCGCCCTCGTCCTCATGTTGAACTGCATCTTCTCGCGTCGCATGTCAAGATAGCGGTACTTCAGGCGTATATTCTCGTCAACGTTCTCCGTCTCGTCGCCAACCTCAAATGGAAGCGGTTTAGCCTTTGACATTACGAGGAAATCGCTCGCAACGATCTCAATGTTGCCCGTCTTGAGTTCGGGGTTCTCTGTACCTTCGGGGCGTATTCGCATTCTTCCCTTTACGGCGACGCAGTACTCGTTACGCAAACGCCCGGCCATCTCGTGAATCTCTCCTGCTTCGGGGTTGAAGACGACCTGAATCGGGCCTGTCCAGTCCCAAACCTCAATGAAGATTATCCCGCCCAAGTCGCGCCTTGCACGCACCCAGCCGTTAGCGCGGACTTCATGGCCTGCGTCCTCCTCTGTGAAAGTCCCGCAAAGTTTCGTCCTCTGCCATGTCTTATCGAATATTCTTGCCATAAAAATTTTGCACGTTCCCTTCGTCAATTATTGCTTTGTCAAACCTCTATATTATATCTTTTTGCCCGCTAAAACTTCCCACAGTTCTTCATGTGTACTCAGTGCCAATTTTCCGCCGTTGACGAATCTTCCCGCAACACCCGAAATTATCCCCTCAGCTTTCAATTTGGCCTGTGCTTCAGCGAGGCTCTCAGGAGGAATCACAGTAATCAGCATTCCCGATGATATGAGATTGTAAGGGTCAAAGCCCAATTTCTCCGACGCTCTGAATGTCAGGGGTGATATTGGGATATTATCGCGCTGAATTTCAAGGGACAATCCACTTCCTTCCTGCATTTCGTACAACGCTCCGTTAATTCCGCCCTCCGTTGGGTCGTGCATATAGCGGGCGAAATCTCGAAGTATCCTCGCAGGTTTAACGACCGAGAAATCTTTACCCCACGAGCGTACAGTCTCAATCTCCCTTTCCGTAAGAACTCCATAAAGCAAGTCCGGCCTGTCGTTTGCGATTATGCTCATTCCCTCAAGCCCCACGTGTCCCGTAACGAGAATCAAATCGCCCTCACGTATTTTCTTCGCGCTAAGTTCGTGCCTCGTTATGCCCAGAATTGTTGCAGAAAGTACGGGCTGTTCGTAGCGGTCGGTGAGTTCAGTGTGTCCGCCGGCAATCGCAATCCCCATTTCCGCGCAGGTCTCGTGAATCTCGCTCATTATGTCGTGGATATATGACACTCCCATTTCGTCAGGAACTATCAGGGTAACTATGAGCCACGAGGGATCCGCACCTTTGCAGGCTACATCGTTGGCGTTGATGTGGACGAGGAGCTTTCCGGCATTCTTTCCCGCGCCCGTTACGGGGTCCGAGGCTGCGACAAGTATCCCGTCAGGCACACGGATTAAAGCTGCGTCCTCGCCAATTCCGCCGCCGACAAGCAGATCACTCCTCAATGCTCCAGTGAAATCGAGAACACTTTTCCGCAATATCTCAGGCTGTAACTTACCTGGCATTTTCTGACTCCTCCCCGCTGAATATCCGCAACAATTCACGGCCTCCGCGTTCAAGTCCCAAGAGTGAAGGACGACTGATGTAACGCTCTGGAATCTCGCAGACTTTGACATTCCTCAAAGCCCCCGCCCATTCTCTTGCTCTGAAACTTTCTGTGGTTGACGTGTTCATTGCCCCTGTCTGAATAATGTAGATGTCGAGGCTCTCAGCATTCTTGATGACTCTCTCGACACCCCATGAGGCTATCGCACTGCCATTTCGTAGCGGGACTGCATCACCCGCAATGTTCACGCCACCTGAAAGCTCAATGAGTCTCGCTGCCCATGAGTCTGGTGAACATGTATGAAGCTCCCGTGATGTCGCCTCAAGGAAGACTCGCGGACGGTTCGAGGTTTCGGCCTTTCGGGAAATCTCGTCGCGTATAGAATTGAGACGGAAAATCGCACCCTCTGCGTCAAGATTAAGAGTCTCAGCGAGTTTACGCAGGTATTCGGGGAAATCGTCCCATGATGGCGGGTCAATGCTAACAACTTTAACACCCGAACGCCTCAGAACGTCATAGAGATTCGGGCTTGCCCTCTCAGCAAACGGCCGTGTGATTACGACATCGGGCCTCAATGCGAGTATCCTCTCAGCCCCAGAACGCAATGGAACTCTCGGAAGTTCAGGGAGAAGGTCAACGTCGTCATTCTCCGACAACGCAACGAGAATTTCACCGCCCCCCATCGCAGCAATGTTGTCCGAATGCCCCGGGTAAAGTGAAATCACCCGCAACGTTCCGGCATCGGCAGGGCTGAATATCATCGTCAACAATAATATTATTCCGGCAAAGCGCGCCACATTTCATCATTCCTTTCATCATTATGGTACGCTGTAAAATTCGTTCCGTAAAGCTCGCGTAACACATCGCCTGAAATCTTCCGGCCATGAGAGATTATCCGGCCTGACTTCAGAGCAATATAGCGGTCAGAGTACGGCAACGAGGCGTTAATGTCGTGTACAGCGGCAACAATACATTTCCCACCGTCAGCAAGAGTTTTCATTAGCGCGAATACTTTTGCTGACCTGTCAGGGTCGAGGCAGCTCGTAGGTTCATCGAGAAGAATCGTCCCCGTATCCTGAGCCAATGCGCACGCAATGAACGCTAACTGACGCTCCCCGTCCGAGAGAGTCATAATATCACGGTCAAGAAATCCCGTTATCCCCAAAATTTCGGCTGAACGCGCGATAACGGCCTCGTCATTACGTGTGAGGCGCGAAAATATTCCCCTGTAAGGAAGCCTGCCCATTGCGATGATCTCACGGACGCTGAAAGGGTATGATAGTTTGAGAGTCTTGCTGCTCATCACGACGCTGACAGTGCGGGCGAATTTCCGGCGCGTAATATTCCGGACTTCACGGCCATGAAGCACAACGCTCCCCGAATAGCCCATCAATCCCGCGAGGACACGGAGAAATGTTGACTTCCCTGAACCGTTCGGGCCAATCAATGAGACCATGCCGTAGGGAATATCGAGGGTTATGTTTCGGAGGACGGTATTATTTCCCCAGCTTGCTGAAAGATTCTTGAGACTGTAGGCAATGCTCCCTGAGTTTTCCGCGCAAGTAATCATAACGTTCTTTCTTCTCCGTCCTCATGAAGTGAATTTCCCGCGACTGCTCAGGATTTCCAGAGTAACACAAATCCTCGTCGCCGAATTGCTCACTCGTCAGGTCGAAAGCGTAACCGTCAACAACATTGTAGCAATGGAAATTTCCGCCGGATTGAAGGATTCCGAATACCTTTCCGCCGAAGATGTCCTGTGCCAAGAATGATGTTATAGCGCACTGTCCGAGCGTTGGATTTGATGGAGACCATTCATCGCGGAGTCGTGGGGTGCAGGAATATTCACACCAGACGTTAAGGAGGGCATCATAGAGATCGCAAGGGGTGAGAATGCCGGAATAATCATCGTTGATGGCGTTAATCTTGCCGGAGTTCTGCCAGCCGTAAAAGTAATATGACAAACGATATGCCTTCTTTCATGTAGAATATACAAAGGTGATTATAGATGAAAAAAGTTTTTATGATGATGACATTTTTGCTGCTTACGGTAAATTTTGCCGAAGCTCTTCCGTCAAAGTATGATTTGAGAGACTACGGACGAATAACGAGCGTGAAGAATCAGGGAATACCCGGCCCATGCTGGTCATTTGCGGCACTGGGTGCAATGGAGTCGAACTGGCTCACCCAGAATCTCGGAAAGACACCTGACCTCTCGGAGATGCAGATCGCGTTCTATTGTTACCGAGACCCGATAAAGAGTCGCAACTTCACATCGCGCATTAAGTCCGGGACATTGAGCCTTGAAGGTAACGTGTTCATGCCGGTAGCGTTGATGTCGAGACTTTCAGGGCCTACAGACGAGAAGAGCCTGCCGTATTCGACGAACATCGCGGACTCAAAGAGGAAGGAATTATCCCGAAAAGCCCCCGAAAAGTTCAGGCGTTCAATGAGACTTAGGGAGGCGTATTTTCTTTCAGGCACAAACACACTCAACGACAACGCAAAGAAGTCGCTCATCATGAATCACGGTGCAATAGTCGTGAGCATATACAGTGAGCCGTCAAACTATCACGCTATGAACGGGCATTACACGTACTTCGACAACTCACACGGCAAGACGACGAATCATGATGTACTTCTTGCTGGGTGGGACGATGATTTTCCGCGCGAGAACTTTTCGCCAAGACCAGAGAGAAATGGTGCGTGGCTCGTCAAGAACTCTTGGGGGACTTCGCGGGGGAATGAGGGCGGATACTTCTGGACGCCGTATGAGCAGTACATGACGGGCGGGGCGGCGTTCATCGTCGAGAGGAATAATCAGAGGCTGAGACATTACGGCTATGATGACTTGGGATTTTGCAGAGCGGTGAAATATTCGCACGGTGCAAACGTCTTCAAGGTCTCAGGAAAAAGGGAGGCACTAAGGGAAGTATCATTCTACACGCTATCGAACAACGCGGAGTATGAGGTGAGTGTGTACTTTCACGGGAAGGATAGGTCATCGAGTCCTGTTGACGGGAAACTTGTCGCCTCGATGAAAGGGGTGCAGGAATACGCGGGGTATCACACTGTGAGCATTCCTGAGAGTTTAACGCTGAATGAGGGGGAATATTTCTCGGTTGTCTTGAGATTGTCGGGGGGATATATGCCTGTCGAGACCAAGAGCAAGGGTTATTCCGAGAATGCGGAAGTGAATGCGGGGGAGAGCTATTTTTCGGCTGACGGTGTGAATTGGATTGACGGTGCGGGTATTGGTGCGAATGCTTGTGTGAAAGCATTTACGGTTTCGAGAACATAGAAACTTTGCCCCCTTGCTGTCGGCGGTGAGGGGGCTTTTTGCAACGGTTAGCGTATGTTGTAAGTGAGCTTGTGCCCTCCGATAGTGATTTCCATGCGGAGGGGGAGTCTTTGTCCTGAACAACATAGTTCGGGAGAGTACAGCCGAATGCATAATGCCCCTTATACATCGGGGAAATTGGCATCTCATCAACCGGACTTAAACATACAGGCCAGCCAATCACCGAATTTTCCCCCAAGTAAACTATCTCTGAATTACTGTAGTCATAATTGAACTGTCTGACCCAGCCTTTATATTCGTATTCATCGTCGAATATCACTTTTACCGTAATTTCCTTGATGAAGCTGGCAGGAGTTTTTTGCAGGTTAGTTACATCAGCCTTCAGCCACGCAAATTCGGCTTCTTTTCCGCTCTTTTTAAAGTCGCAATAAAGGTAAAAGTAATAACATTTATTGCCATGAGGTTTCTTATCAGATATTAGCCATTCATCTACATACCCTTTTTCACCTCTTATTCCGGCTTTTCCATCGTCCCACTGTGCATACATGTTAATAAACTTAAAGCCCAGCAGGTTAATAGAAGCGTAACCCTTAATCTTGTAGGCTTTCCCAAATGTAACGTTATCGAAATTCATTGAGTCCGATTCCTCAGATGCCGTTGTTTTTCTGCTGATTATCTGAACATCAAGGTCATCTGCATTTGCACAGTAAACTACAGCTACAACAATGACTAACGCAAGGGCAAATATCTTTTTCATCCTTATTCCTCCTTACCGTATGCTATATGTGAACTCGTTACCCTTCATTGTTACGACCATGCGAAGGGGAGCATCTTTGTCTTCAATTATTGACATGGGAAGCGTACAGCCGAAAACGTAATGGCCTACATACAAAGGACCTATAGCAATTTCATCTTTATTGCTTAGACAGGTAGGAGAGCCTATTGCGCCTATTTCTTTGTTGTCAGTTCGGACTTCGGCCTCGCTGTAATCATAATAGAATTGCCTGACCCAGCCGTTATATTCATATTCATCATCATAGACAATCTTCACGCTGATGTCATCGATGAATTTCACATCACTTTTCATCAGATTTCTTACGTCAGCTTTGAGCCACGCAAAATCCGCTTCATTGCCGCTCGTATTCAATGAACGGTCAATATCTGGATTATTGGCGACATATTCAGTACTTTTCCACTGTGCAAAGGCATCTACGAACTTGAAGCCCAGAAATTTCACCGCCGCATATCCTTTAATCTTGTACTCTTTCCCGAACGTAACGTTATCGAACGTCATCTTTTCGCTGTCATCAGCATAAACACAACTCGTACTGAAAACAGCAACTACAACCAACTCAACAATAAGTTTCTTCACATCAAAACCTCCTTTATCAGTTTACATTATCCCTTTTGCATCGATACGCAGGGTGTATTCATGAAGTCCAAGCTCTAGCGTTCTTGCGTCCTCTACACGGGATATGATTATTATATACTGTCCTGCATCTAAAATAAATGGCTTTATTGCTTTTGATGATTTACCGTCGCCTCTGAAGACAAAAGGCCGTTTACCTGCGTTCAGAATGGTAAGCTCATAAAGTTTCAGGCTGTATATCTCCCCTTTGCTACTGTTCACAGGTTCAAACTCAAGGTGAGGACACACATACGATGCTCTATCCAGAGTGAAGCGGAAATAATCTACATCGTTTCTCGTATTACTGGAGGCTCTGACATCTTCATTCAGCGGAATATCGTTAGCTGTATGAATGTTATCATTGCTCTCTTCTTCTGTGTTGACAGCCTGAGAAACGTTTACTGCGAGAGCGTAAGGCTTACCGCTCCATGAGTAGCCGCGCTCGACCCTTATTGTGTAAGCCCCTGCGCGAAGGTATAAATTCCCAGTATTTGCGGATAAAGTTTCGATGTCTATCATTTTTTGAGTGAGAACGTTACCAGAAACGTCAAGAACAGTCAGCTTGTAAGAAGCGTTATCTCTCCCTGAGGAGCTGAACGTTATATTGACCTCACAGGAGCAATCCAGCGTGAATTTATACGTCTTCTTGTCATTTCTTGTGTTTAAGTAGCCTGTATACGTTACATTATCTGCCTGAGTTCCTAAAATTACAGTTTGCGGTGTCTCTTTGCTTTGTGTTTGTTTGCGCGGCTGTGGAGTTGGAACAGCGGGCTTCTTTTCTTCTTGAATGTCTGCAATATCATCTTCATGGATAACAGTCAAATCTCTGCTCTGCGTGTTGTCTTGAATTTTGGCATCATGACTTACTATTTCTGTTTGTCCCAGCTCTAATTTGGAATCTGAGCTAAAAACGGGTTTCTTTTCTTCTGGGACGCTAATATCCCTATCAGATGACGTTGCCTCTAAAGGCTTTTTATCTGTAATACGTACTTCTTCGTGAATATGAGTCCCGCCGATAAATATAACAAACTTGTCTGCGATTTTCTCTAACAGACTGAAGTTAAATCCGATAACGACCAAAGTACCTATGAGAAAATAAAAATACTTCTTAATATTCTTCATGATGATTCACTGAAATTTATTCTTCGAGATTATTTTTTGCATTATACCAGATATGCAAATGTTTACGCAAAAAAATTCCCCCTCACTCAATGCGAAGGGGAATTGTATTCTACCTGCTCAGGCTCTCAAGATTAGCCCTCAATCTCTCAATCTGAGCTTTACCTTCCGCGACCTTTCCGCGTTCCTTCTCCACAACCTCAGCGGGTGCGCGCGCAACAAAATCCGCCTTTCCGAGTCTCGCCTCACTCGATGCTATGGCCTTCTCGATTGCCGCAATTTCCTTCTCAAGACGCTTGATTTCTTCCGGAACGTCAAGGACATCACCCACCGGCAATTTCACCTCAGCATCACCGCTCACACTCGAAAGCGAAGGCCCGTATGTCCATTCGCCCGAAGGTTCCTCAAGTACAACCTCGTCAACCTTGCACAAACCTTCAACCTGACTCAGCGACTCCCTCAGAATCTCAGATGTCCTTGTACCTTTGGCGACACGAATCACGGCCTTTGCGAGCCTCTTCTGCGGCGGAACGTGAGCCTCTGCCCTCAAGTTACGCAGCACCCTCACGATGTCCTGAAGTATGCTCATTTCCTCAGTCGCGCCCTCAAACTCGTATTCCTTCACAGGTTCGGGCCATGATGTCCGCATGATATAGTCATCGTTGAAGCCGAAAGCAGCCCACAATTCTTCCGTAACAAACGGAATGAACGGGTGCAACAACGGTAGCACTGTCTTAAAAACATGCTCGATTACTCCCTGAGTCGTGTGCTTACGTTCCTCGCCCTCGTCACCTTTAAGCGCGGGTTTCGACATTTCAACGTACCAGTCGCAGAGATCGCCCCAGACAAAATCATAGAGGCCTCTTGCCGCCGTCCCTATGTCGTAAGCGTCAATCTCCTCGCGTACACTTCTCGCCATTTCCTGAGTCCTCGTCAGTATGAACTTGTCATGAAGCTGGAGCTTTGAGGTATCAATTTCGTGGACTTCATCGTCGAGGTTCATCAATGCGAATCGTGAGGCGTTCCAGAGCTTGTTCATGAAGAAGCGGTAAGTCTCGATTCTTGTTGACGACAACAGAATATCCCTTCCCTGAACCGAAAGCGCCGCGAGCGTCATTCTAAGTGCGTCAGCCCCGTATTTCTCAATCATGACGAGGGGGTCAATAACGTTGCCCTTTGTCTTGCTCATCTTCTTGCCGTGTTCGTCCCTTATGAGCGAGTGAATGTATACGTCCCTGAACGGTACATCGTCCATGAACTCAAGCCCCATCATAATCATTCTCGCAACCCAGAAGAATATTATGTCGAAGCCCGTTACCATCAGCGAGGTGGGGTAGAAGTATTTTAGCTCCGGCTTGTCATCAGGCCAGCCCATTGTCGAGAACGGCCACAATGCAGAGCTGAACCATGTATCAAGTACATCGCTTTCCTGTTCGATGTTGTGGCTGTGGCAATTCTCGCACTCTGTAGGGTCAATCTCGGCGACCGTTATGTGTCCGCAGTCCTTGCACTCCCACGCGGGTATCCTGTGTCCCCACCATAATTGACGCGAAATGCACCAGTCCCGGATATTCTCCATCCAGTTGAAATACGTCTTCTCCCACTGTTCGGGTGTCCACTTTATCCGACCGTCCTTGACCGCCTGAACTCCGCGCTCGGCGAGAGGCTTTGTCTTAACGAACCACTGTTCCGAGAGATAAGGCTCGACCGTCGTCCCGCAACGCTGGCAATGTCCCACACTGTGCGTGATTTTCTCCGTCTTAACCAGAAGGCCGAGTTCTTCAAGGTCTTTTGCTGACTCTTTTCGTGCCTGCTCGATCGTCATTCCCTGATACTTTCCGGCGTTCTCGTTCATTATTCCGCGTGAGTCGATGACCTGAATCTGCTCCAAGTTGTGATTCAGTCCGACAAGGAAGTCGTTGGGGTCATGTGCCGGTGTAATCTTCACGCAGCCCGTTCCAAATTCCGGGTCAACCATGTTGTCCTCAATGATTGGGATTACTCGGTCGGTCAACGGGACTCTTACGTGCTTTCCGATGAGGTGTTTATACTTTTCCGAGCGTGGGTGAACAGCTATTGCAACGTCGCCGATGATTGTCTCGGGTCTTGTTGTTGCGACTAGGATATATCCTTCAGCGTCGGTGAGGGGGTACTGAACGTAGTAGAAATTGCCGGCCTGATCCTCGTATTCGACTTCGAGGTCTGAAATTGCGGTTGAACATCTCGGACACCAGTTGACGATGTATTTTCCCCTGTAGATTAAGCCCTTCTTATAAAGCCTGACGAAAACCGCCCTGACAGCCCGCGAGAGTCCTTCGTCGAGGGTGAAGCGTTCACGTCTCCAGTCGCAAGAATTTCCGAGCCTTTTCATCTGTTCGATGATGCGTGAACCGTAAACCTTCTTCCATTCCCAGACCTTTTTGACGAACTCGTCGCGTCCCAGATCGTAGCGAGAGATTCCTTTTTTTGCGAGGTCTTTCTCTACGACGTTCTGAGTTGCGATGCCCGCGTGGTCAGTTCCTGGAAGCCACAAGACGCTGTAGCCTTCCATGCGCTTCGTACGACACATAATATCCTGAAACGTGTGGTCGAATGCGTGTCCAACGTGTAGCGAGCCAGTAACGTTAGGGGGTGGTATTACGATTGAGAAGGCTTTTGCTTCGGGATTGATCTCGGCGTTGAAGAGGCCATGTTCAAGCCACTGAGCATACCATTTCTGCTCTATGCTGTCCGGCGAATAACTTTTGTCCAAGTTCCTGTTACGTTTTCTTGTTGTCATCTTATCTCCTACAATCTTCGTATTGCTTCTATAAGCTCGTTAATATTATCATCAGTTGTAGCCCAGCTAGTGCAGAATCTTACAGCGAGTCTTCCGTCCTTCAATGGCTGCCATGACTCATAGCTGAATTTCTCCGACAATGTTTCGTTTTGCTGACGTGTGAGAATCGGGAACTGCTGATTTGTCGGCGAATCAATGAGGAACGTTATCCCCTTCTCCGTGAAAGCCCGCTTAATCTTCATGGCCTGAGAGTTTGCGTGCTTTGCGTTGCGGTAAAATAATCCGTCCTCGAAAAGTGCCTCAAACTGAATCCCCAAGAGCCTGCCCTTCGCTAAGAGTCCTCCCTGCTGTTTGATGAGCGTGGTAAATTGCTTGAGTTTGACTGTTTCAGGTTGAGGGAAAACTACAGCCTCGCCGAGAAGTGCGCCGTTCTTAGTGCCTCCAATGTAGAAAGCATCACAGAGTCCCGCAATATCCTTCATGCTCATGTCCGAAGCCTCAGATGTTACAGCCGTGCCAATCCTCGCGCCGTCAACAAAAAGTTTCAGCCCGTAATCCTCGCAAACTTTCTTGATGGCCGAGAGTCCCTTCTTGGTGTAGAGAGTGCCTAGTTCCGATGAGTACGAAACGTAGACCATTCCCGGCTGAACCATATGCTCATTCGTTGGGTCAGCGTTGAATGCCTCCATGTATGTGCGCAAGTCCTCAGCATCAAGAAGCCCGTCATGTCCTTCAAGAGCGATGACCTTGTGGCCAGTTGCCTCGATTGCTCCAGACTCGTGGACATTGATGTGCCCTGTTGAAACAGCTATTACTCCCTCGCAGGGTGAGAGGAGGTGCTTTATGACCGTTGTGTTGGTCTGAGTACCGCCGGCCATGAAGTAGACCGCTGAGTCCGGCATTCCTATTTCACGACGGATTAGATCCTTCGCGCGCGATGTGTGGGGGTCTTCGCCGTAGCCTGAAGTCTGCTCAAGATTGGTTGATGTCAAGAGCTTAAGAACTTCCGGTGATGCTCCTTCCTGATAGTCGGTCTCGAATTTTATCTTCTGCAAATAATCTTGCCTTCCTTCGTTATGATGTGAATTTTTTA
This sequence comes from uncultured Fretibacterium sp., assembly GCA_937915755.1. GTDB lineage: Bacteria > Synergistota > Synergistia > Synergistales > Aminobacteriaceae > JAFUXM01. Next base: position 12,923 of record CALGGR010000207.1, read on the forward strand.
GGTATTGTACTACGAACGCGAAAAAAGCAAACAAAAACGTTCCCCGCAAACTCAAAGGAACACCCTGACGTTATGTCGAACTTTCGTAGAGTATGGAGCAGAAAGCTTCGGGCGTGTCTCACGTCCCAAAAAGGGAATAAAGCAGCCCGTACTTATCTGCCATTATCTGCTTCTAAAGCACTTTCCTCGGCAATCCATATAGGCCAAATTTTTCTGAGGCGGTCGGAGAGCCTTCGTGTAAGTGATGATGATTTTCCTGCGGTGCAAACTGAAACTGCAATAGGACCGGAATTTATGAGCGACGGGAAAAAGAAGTCGCACTCTTCCTGACAGTCTGCAACGTTCACGGGGATTGACGTTTTTCGGGCCATGATGTGAACCGTATGATTGACGGAACGGTCATTAGTCGCGGCGATTACAAGGGACAAACTGGCTGTTATGTCATCGGGTGAAAACTTGCGGATGATCTTTCGAGTGCCTTCTGGAAATTCGGGGGCGAACTCTGGACTAACCGCTATGATTTCCGCACCGCAGTGCAATAATGTCTCAGCCCGCCTTGAAGCTACATGACCTCCGCCGACAATGAGAACTTTTCTTCCAATAATGTCAATCATCATCGGGAAAAACGGGGGACGCTCCATCGTGATGACCTCCTTACTGCTATAATTTATTACATAATTTTTACAGGGAGTGCATGAAATTTGAAGAGGGTATTTGCGGTTGCAGTAATTGCTGTGATGATTCTCGCAGGAATTTCTGAGGCAGTAATAAGGGACGGGGCAATTCGCGGGAAATCGGGGCTTTCGTTCGGGAGTATAGCATACACGTTCAGGGGGCTCAGCGTAACGGTGAGGAACAGCACGAAGTACAACGTAAATTTCGGAGGGACGATGATATTTCTCGACAAGAATTACAAGGTCATAGCCAAGGCTGAATTACTGACAGCGAAAATAAAGCGTCATTCATCACGGAGGTACAGCGGGTTCTTCAGCTACGGGACTGGTGAGGAGGCTAAGAGTGCGAGATATTTGGAGTGGGAATTCTGATGGGAAAGCAATACAGCAGAAAGGAGCTTATCGCAATAGCTTTGAGGCAGGGCTGGAGTATCAGTGAAAAGAGAGGAAAGGGAAGTCATGCTCTGGCTATGAAAGAAGGAGAAAGACCGTTCCCAATTCCAACGAAAATATCATCAGGAGTCCACGATATGATAAAGAAGCGTCTCGGCATTAAGGACTGAAGAAAGGAGATAACTCTATGAATTACCCTAAATATTATATGTATCCGGCAGTTTTTCAGCCTGACGGTGATATGTGGACAGTAACATTCCCCGACATTGAAAACGCCTTTACGTCAGCAGATACGCTTGAAGAAGCCATTATTGACGCAAGATCGGTGCTTGAGGACTGCTTATATTTCCGTGAGATTCAGAATGACGAAATACCTTCTCCATCGAGGGGTAGTGATGTTGATGTTCCTTCAGGTGGATTTGTGCAAATGGTTGCGGCATTTATGAATCCTGTACGCGATATGTGGAGCGAAGATTCTGAACCAGTCGGAGCTTTGGCATGAGGTGATGAGATGAGAAAAATTCTGTGCGCGATCCTATTCTTACTGACATTCACGGGCGAGGCATTCCCAGCGTCAAACAGCTCTGAAGCATTTCTTTCTCTCCCGTTTGGACACACTTACGCGAGGACTCAAAAGCGAATGGAGAACAGCGGCGCGAAAACCCTAACTCCCCGAAAAGACTCCCTTACTATGGAGGGAATGTTCGAGAGTTATCCGGCAACGTTCATATTCGGTTTCTACAAGAACAAATTGCTGAAATCGAAAGCCGTATACCTTCAGAGCATGGGTAACGCTGAGTATGATAAGAAATTCTACGAGGCAATGCAGAAGGGCATGAACGCATTGTACGGAAAAACGAACGAGACTCCCACAGCGAACACCAGAGCCACCGGGAAAATCATGCTCAAAAACGTGTGGACACCAGACAGATATACGACGATAACGCTCACGTATAACCCTGAAATGTCGAAGCGTTTTCCGGGAAGCTCGCTGAATAGCAAATTCATTCAGGTAATCTATAAATATGACAAGTGGGAATAGAATGCTATATAATCCATATCATAAGTGAGCATAACTGAAAGGAGAGTATCTATTCATGAGTACAAAAAAATTCATTCTTGCGTTGTGGGTTGCGATGTCGGTATTCATTCTGTGTGGTACAGTTTCTGCTGACACAGAGGATCTACCTCATGTAGTGCTGGGCAATCTGCTTAAGATAGAAGGCGGTAACAGGAACGTGATGATTGCGGAAATTAAGGCTAACCAAAAGCCCAAGCCTATACAGGGCTTCGACACAAAGGAAACGTTCAGGCGGGTTTACGAGGAGGACGCAAAAATATCTGACTTCTACAAGCCAAACGCTGAGCAGCGGGCTGAATTGGAAGCTCTGTCATTGCTTGCGGGCGAAGATGTTCTGAAGGGCGGAAAGGAAGCGAGTTTCAAGGACATTTTGCCTTACCGTAATTTCACAGAGGCAACGTGGGCTGACATGAAATATCGTCTGCATCAGTTTGGTACAGGCAAAGGTACTGCCATAGCTCTCAGCGGCAAGCCAGTCCGAAGACCCGCAAAGGCTAACGCGGTTCCTCCGAAAACTTCCATCTTGAATTCCAATTCCCCTTTAATTATTTCCACGCTCGACAACAGTATCACTCTTGGTTTCTATGACGTGGACATGGTGTATAGATGCGAAGTGAAACTCATCAACAACAAGGGCAAAGTGCTTGGCCTCCTCAAGGAAAAAAATTTCAGGGAATCAAATCAGCCCGTTACAATCAATCTGCCTGACGGAAGAGATACATATTATCTTGAGTTCAGTCAGTATGGGGGAGAGTATTACTACGTGCTTCTTGATATAGAGCCGGATCCAACGAAGCCTCAAGAGGACAAGAGCATAACGTCTGCTATTGAGAGCATGAGAAAAGCTGGCGAAAAGGGAGAGAAACTTGCGGACAGTTACATGGCCAGCAAAGGTATAACTGACATGGCGCAGTTTTCAGAGGCGGATAAGCAGGGATTTGCGGAAGAGTTCGCGAGGCAAGAAATGAAAAATACTCCGGCCTCACAGCAGACACACGCTTTGTCAGAGATGGAGGTAATATCGCAGTACATGAAAGAACGCGGAATTGCGAGCATGGCTATGCTGACCGAAAAGGACTCCAAGGAGTTACAGCGCAGGATCATGAAAAATGCAGCTCTGTCTTGGCCGTCTGAGTACCGCGCAATAGTGGACAGCTACATGAAGCAGCATAACATATCTGGTTACGAGTATCTTACCGAGAAGGATATGAAAGCTGTTGAGAAGCTGGTCAAACAGAAAGCAGACAGTCAGAAAAAATCCGCAGGCAAGGCAAAATCCCGTAAGAGCAAATAACCCGGCAAAAAAGTAAATTCACTACAAATGTCCCCCCGGCATGACGTCAGGGGGATTCGTTTTATTCAGCAACAGTTCCAGAGGGCGCACAGTTAAGCACAAAGAAGTGCGATGCCGCTCCGCCTTCCGTGAAAATCCTGCACATTGCCTCCGAAAGTTTAGCCGCTGGGCCATGTACTATCGCTATCATCGTTGGCCCCGAACCAGAAATCGCCGTAGCAACACAGTCAGGGTGATTCGCAATCTCACTGAAGAACTTTTCCCCAGTCTCGCCGGGAAATAATTTAGCCCTGTGAGTCTGGTGAAGCCTGTCCTCCATTCCAACACGAAGCAAGTCCCATCGTCCCATCGCCCAAGCCGCGCAAAGTATGCTCGCATGGCTCACGTTGAAAACAGCGTCACGGAATGGCACGCTCTCAGGCAATATTCTCCTTGCATCCTCCGTGTGAACCTCGAAATCAGGAACAGCAGCAATAACATTCAAATCCTCAGGAAGCGCAGGAAGCCTGACATATCTCAGCGACTCTCCATCCCAGCATGATACTGTCATTCCTCCGATGTAACACGGTACAACGTTGTCGGGGTGTCCCTCGATTTTCGTCATGACGCGCAAGAGTTCAGCCTCCGGGAAATTCGCGCCAGATATTATGTTAGCAAGTGTTACGCCTGCTACAACTGCTGTTGACGAACTTCCCAATCCTCGATTCAACGGCACAGCGTTACAGCTCTCGAACGCAAAACCTTTGGGAGAAAGCCCCCATTCGTCGCAAGCCTTGAGATAGCTTGTAACGAGCATATTCTTCCGCACGTCCTTCAGAATATCAACGCCTTCGCCCCAAACTTCAGACCTGTATTCACCCTCAGGAAGTATTTCAGTAACCGTGAAGATGTTGTAGAGATTCAGAGCCATTCCGAGAGTGTCGAAACCTGAGCCGAGATTAGCCGTCGTAGCAGGAACTTTCAGGCGTATCATCCCTCAAGCACCCGCATCAATTCTTCCAAAGTGTCGCCAATCTCTATGGGCTTTCCCACCTGAGACATGGCCGTGTCAGGATCTTTGAGACCGTTTCCTGTGAGTATCATCGTTACTGTTATTCCCTCTGGAAGTTTTCCGGCGCGTTTAAGCTTCAGAAGTCCGGCAAGAGGCGCGCATGATGCAGGCTCGGCAAAAACTCCTCCTTCAGCCGCAAGAATCCTCTGTGCCTCCAGAATCTGCTCATCCGTTACAGCGTTGAACTCACCGCCAGACTCGCTGACTGCCGCACGTGCAAGGTGTGTGCTGACAGGGTTGCCGATTCGTATTGCTGTTGCTAATGTCTCAGGGTTTGGACAGGGCTTATTGTAGACGAGCGGAGCTGCACCCTCAGCCTGGAAGCCCATCATTCGCGGAAGTGCCGAGATTTTTCCGAGCTTCTTGTACTCGTTGTAACCAGCCCAATACGCTGAAATGTTTCCGGCATTTCCAACAGGGATTGCGTGCCAATCAGGGGCATGTCCGAGAACGTCGCAGATTTCCCACGCTCCTGAACGCTGGCCGATCAGCCTGTAAGGGTTGACGCTGTTCACCATTGCACAGCCCGTTTTCTCCGCACCCTCACGAGCAAGTTCCAATGCACGGTCGAAATTCCCTTTGACCGCTATGACCTTCGCACCGTACATTAAAGCCTGAGCGAGCTTCCCGAGTGCCACCTTTCCCGCCGGAAGAAGAACGAAGCACGGTATTCCCTGACTTGCCGCATATGCTGCTGCTGATGCCGATGTGTTTCCAGTTGACGCGCAGATTATTGCACGCTTCCCGTCCTCGAGTGCCTTAGCGACCGCGAGAACCATTCCTCTGTCCTTGAAGGATCCTGAAGGATTACACCCCTCGAATTTACCGTATAGCTTTATGCCTAGCCTATCACTTACTCGCGGAAGATAGATTAAAGGTGTGTTACCTTCTTCGAGATTGACGTTCGGTGTTTTGTCGCTCACGGGCAATAATTCCCGATAGTGTTTTAATACTCCCATTATTATTCCTCCTTATCAAAACTCACAAGAAGACTCCCACCTTTATTAGAGCGAAAGCCTAAGGCGGAAGACAAGTTACATTATATAATATAATGCTTTTAATGCTGAATGTTACTGAGACTGAGAGAAATAACTGTCGAGAATTAAAATCCCCCCTGCCATTGAGACAAAGGGGATTGAGTCTATATGAGGAGTGAACTAGTAGAACAGATGACCAAGACTGAATACTCCGAGCCATGACATAAGGACGTTGATCAAAACGTTTGCCACGCTCAGAAGGAACAACGTCTTGAACATGTTGTTCATCTCTTCGGTCGTCGTCTCCTTCGAAGCTGAGTATGACGACATTATGATTGCTCCGCCGGTTGAAAGGGGACTTATTGCGGCCGCGAATGACGTTGCGATTATCGCCGACATCAATTCAACATAGCTCACCCCGAAAGTCTGTGCAACGTTATGAGCAATGGGAAGGAGTGCCGGCATTACCACTCCCGTCGTCGAGCTTACCCATGAGAGTATTCCTGAGCTTGCCGACATTATGGCTACAGCACTGTCCGCAGTCATGAGGCTTGAGAGGTAGTCTGAGACCAGCTTGATGCCGCCGAGCTTGTTGATGACGTTCACCAAAGCTCCAACGCCGCAGATGAATACCAGTGTCCCCCAAGGGATTCCTTTGATGGCCTTCTTCTCGTCAGCACAGCCCGTGAGGATGAGGACGCTTGCCGCGAGGAACGCGAATAGTCCAGTATCCAGCTTGAAGCCTATGCAGCAGATTACGACGACGATGATTACAGCGATTGTGATTCTCTGCTCACGGTTGAACTTCGGAATGTCCGACCACTTCAGCGGATTGTCAGCTTTGACAGCGTAGCCCTTGTAGAGTATGTACACAACGAGCGTGAACACGAACCCCGAAAGCAAGGTTGACAGGAAAAGATGAAGCCCAAAGCCTGAGTAGCCCATAGGATTTGAGAGCTGCGCGGCGAGGATTCCTGTGAGTGATAATGTTGACGCACAGCCCGCGTTTGCTCCGAGTTTGGCGTAGAGTGATGTTGCCATTGGGTTGATGTCCATCGCAAAAGCCAAGTACATTGCGAACGTGGTCATTAGGATCCCTGCGGCGATATGTCCGGGCCCGATTGCTGAGATGAACGCCGAGAGTACGAACATCAGTATGGGAATGAGTACAGTATGCTTCCCGACGAGAGCGACGACTTTCTTCGAGAAAAGCTCAAGCGTCCCATTCTGTGATGCCATTCCGAACATGAACGTAACACCGACGAGCGTAACGAACATTGACGAACTGAAGCCTGCGGTAATCTGTGATGCTTTCATTCCTCCGACAGTTCCGAGAACGAACGCCGCACCCAGCGCGAAGAAACCGAGATTGATTTTCTTGATGAAGCCTATTGCTACGACAACTACCAGAACGAGAAGCGATATTATCGGCAAATATTCCTGCATTGTATTTTACCCCCTTTGTGTGTTAGAGCCTTATCCTTGCGATGCCGTCCATGATGAAATTGGCCGTCCTGAATCCGAACGTATCATCAATTTCCGGCACACTCTTTCCGTCCTCAACCCTGAAGTCCGCTCCGCATTCGAGTATTCCTGCTGGGTGTCCAATTCTTATGAACTGAGTATCAGCGTTCGGAGCGAGAACTTGATTCACGATTGAGCCGGGAGTTACTGCCGCTGCTGCCGTACACATTGCGCCCGTCATTGCGTAGGAAGGGTGGGGCTTCTGCATTGACATCATTCGTGAGAGGAGGTCTATATTCTCTTTCGCGATTTCCTTCCCATCCGATGTGGTATAGTTGTCGGGATTTGCTACGAATGTCATCTTCGGGATTCCGGGAGTTTCCCAAGCTGATTTCGTGTAGTCATTTATGAGGCCTAGTCTTTGCGCGGCGAGGCCTCTAATCTTTTCGAGGAGGTCTAACATATCGGGCTTTGCGTTGAGTTCATCGGGAAGCTCCTTGCCAGTCAGACCAATGTCAGCAGCCTTGACGAAAACAAGCGGGTTAGCTGCGTCGACAATCGAGACATCAACACTTCCGAAGCCGGGAACATCGAGAGTGTCAACAACATTTCCTGTCGGCAGAAGACCCTTCCCCAATGTGCCTGAAGGACGAACGAACTTCAGCTTAACGGGCGATGCTGTTCCGGGAACACCGGCAATCGCAAAGTCGCCTGAGTATGCAACCTCACCGCCGGGAGTCTTAACGTCGGCCTCAATGATTTTCTGGGTGTTCGTGTTGAAGATTCGGACGCTAGTTGTTCCGTCTTTTGCCTCAACGAGACCCTTCTCAATCGCAAAAGGCCCGACACCTGAGGAGATGTTCCCGCAGTTGCCCTTGTAGCTGACTAACGGCTTGTCGACGCTGACCTGTGCGAACGTGTAATCAACATCAGCTTCTGGGTTGCTGGACTTCTTGATGATTGCGACCTTGCTTGTTACGGAGTAAGAGCCTCCGAGACCGTCAATCTGCTTTGCGTCGGGGCTTCCCATGAGCCTGAGAAGCAACGGCTCCCATTCGTCATGGTTTGCGGGCATGTCATCTTCGAGAATGTAGACTCCTTTGCTTGTTCCGCCGCGCATAATAGTTACCGGCAGTTTCTTCACTGTCATTTCTTGAACCCTCCTGTAATTTTGTTAGTTGTAATGCGGAATGTCTTTATGATGGGCAAATGATAAATCAAACCTGCTATAATGTAAAATTCAAAAACTTGAAAGAAAGTATTAGTTTTTCTAATAATAAGGAGGATTTCATGGATTTCAAGGCATTGCAGTACACAATGGCTATAGCCAGACATCATAGCTTTACGTTTGCCTCAGAGGAGCTTCATATAACGCAGTCAGCATTGAGCCAATATATGATTAACCTCGAAGATGAATTAGGGCTGAAACTCTTTGAGCGTTCGGACAAGAAATATATTCCGACGTATGCAGGCAGGCGATACCTTGAGTACGCGCATCAGATTCTGGAGCTGAAGTCGAGCCTTGACGCTGAACTTTCCGACATCATAAAGCGCAATGTTGGTGTCCTGAATATCGGGCTTCCTAACATGCGATGTGCGTTCATGCTCCCGAAGACTCTTCCGGCGTTCAACAGGAAGTATCCGAATGTTAAGGTGAATATCTTTGAGGGGACAAGCGCGGCGATTGACGTGAAACTTGTTGACGGTGATATAGATTTGGCGTTCTACAGCAAGCCCCACAAGCTCAATCCTCACCTTGAGTACGAGACTCTTGCGCCTGAAGAACTGCTGATCTGCACGTGCCGTAACCATAAGGCTAAGAATCTTTCTGTTGACGGGAGGCTTGACTTGTCGGCGATACGTGATGAGAGGTTGATTTTGCTTTCGCCTGAACAGAGGACGGGGCAGATTTCGCGGCATTACCTGAAGCAGGCCGGAATAGATTTTGCGAACTCCATTACGACGAACAACATGCCCGCTGTAATCTCATTGACCGAGCAGGGCTGGGGAGTGTCATTTATATTCGAGTCTCATTTGAGGTGGCACTCTCCGAAGCCTGAGATTGACACGTACAGTTTCGGGGAGGGAGTGTACAGTGATTTTGTTGCGGCCATGAGGAAGGGGAGCTATCTTCCGGCGTATGCGAGGTATTTTATTGCTGAGGCTGGGAAGTTGTATGCGTGAAGAAAAGGCAGCCCTGATGTTTTGAGACTGTCCTGCGTTGAGTATGTGTTGTTGCGGGAGGTACGGGGGTATTTTTGTATGCCATGTGCATTTGACGACTCGCCCTGTTAGTGTAGAATATTGAGCATTCAAACGCAAAGGAGAATAATGGAGGCATATTATGCTGGAGAAAAATCAGCTGGATTACATGTGTGGTATATCTGATGACGAGATGACAAGAAGATTTGAGGAGTCTATCCGTATAGATGAGGAAATCCGAAGGGTTCAGGGATTACCAGTTGCCAGATATAATGCTGAAGAAAAAAAGGCTTATAAACTATACCCAAATGGGAAAATAGAATATGTATGAGACATTAAAGCCCGAAGTTATTGTATTTGCCGGGCCGAACGGAAGCGGTAAGTCAACCATAACAAGATTATCCAAAACAATCGGCGATTACATTAACGCAGATGAAATCAAAAGGGTCAATCTGTGTTCTGACATGGAGGCCGCTCAAAGAGCTGAGGCGATGCGCGAAAAAGCACTGTATGAGAAAAGAGACTTTACATTTGAAACAGTGCTGTCAACGGATCGTAATTTGAAGCTTCTTCAGAAAGCAAAGGCAAGCGGATATTTTGTCCGATGTATATATGTCTTGACTGCTAATCCGGATATCAATGTGGCAAGAGTTCAAATCAGAGAGGCACAGGGAGGGCATGGTGTTCCAGAAGAAAAGATACGCGAAAGATATCGAAAAGCCCTAAATTTGATACCAGATTTGATTTCAACTTGTGATGTGTTACACATCTATGACAATACGATAAGACCGTACCGAATATTCAAGAAGCGAAAGGAACAGCTTTTCTACTGGGAAAATGAGTTCTGGGACGAAGCAGCGATACGGAAACTCACTGGAACAATATCTATGTCCGAGTGCATTTGACGTCCCGCCCTGTTAGTGTAAAATATTGGGCATTCCAACGCAAAGGAGATTGATTATATGTCAGAACTATCAGAACTTACAGCACAGCGTAATGATGTCATGGCCGAGCTTGCGGGTATTGAGGCCGAAATCCCAGAGGGCAGGAACACGATACTTGAGGCGATAAAGGGTCAGCGGTGGTATTTCTTCAGGAACAACAAGTATATCCTCATGGACAAGATGACGGGGCTTCTGTGGGCTAATCTGGATTACTTCAACTATGAGAGCAAAGCAGTTATCGGAAACTTTGACGAAGTAAGCGGGCTTATTGGTTGGGACGTACCTTCAAGAATTGAATTGTGGTATATGTGTGGCAACAAGTCTTTCCCATTTCATTCAGGGTCAGGTTATTACATTAAAGAGAAACAATACTGGCGTTGTAAGGGAGGCTATTTCAATTTACTTTATGACAATAATTATTCTGACTCTTCGGATAACTCGTGGACATGTTTAATTCCTTGCAATCGCTTACTCCTCATCGACAATCCTACCTACGCACAGGACGTTGACCTAAACAGCAAAGTCTACTCCGAAACCCAACGCCTACAATTCACCCTCGACCTGTTCACGCAAAATAACCTATGGCCAATCTTCAATGACGACGCAATCACTCAGCTTTACGGCAAAATCTACATCGACAAGCCCGCACTCGCCGCAAAACTTTATGAACTCAACGAGCAAATAGCCCCGCTGATGACAACCCGCGTACTCTCATCCGAGTTCGACTACACAGCAATGCTCGCACAGTATGACCTCCCAGCCGTAAATTCCTCCGTCATAAAATACTTCGAGGCCCTCAAGAAATGGACTGATGACCTCATGGCCATGATTGAGGATTTCGAGCGCGAGAAGGACGACACAATACGGCAGTTCGGCGTGATAACCCTCAAGCTCTCCAAGAAGTACGAGGACAGCCCCGCCCTTTCACGTGATGAGAATAACCTCATGCGCGAACGTCTTGCATTCTTCCTCCGAAAACTCTCGCTCGGAATGAACACCGTAAAGGCAAAAATCCTCGCTGTTAAGAAGCAGGCTCTCGAACTTGAAGACAGGATAGACAGCACCGACAGCATCACGGAACTTGCCGCAATTCAGGACGAACGACGCGCAACCTTCCCACTAATCGCTGAGAACACCGCCAGAATTATCCGCAATGCCCTCTTGAGGATTGAGTATTTCGATGCGCACAGGGATTTCGTAATGAATGCTGTCAAAATTCTCACTGAGTGGACGGAAGATTACAGGGTCTTCAAGACGACGCTCATCGGACAGCTGAAGGACTCCTGCGTTAAGGATACTATTGACGCGAGTATCTGGGACTCATGGTGCAATGAATGGCAGTCTCTGAGGCTTGAGATTGAGGGGAAATTGCAGCCTGTTCTTGAACGCGGGCTTAACGGCGATGTTCCTGTGAACGATGAGGGTGAAAAGTCGATAGCGGAGCAGATTATAGCTGTTCTTGGTGAATATAAGTCTGACGTTGATAAATTTTTCCTTGATGAGAGGAAGGGTATACATCAGGAATTTGCGTTCATGCCGGGCGGAAGTCTTCAGGAGAAATTCAAGGCTGAAAGTATGCTTTACAAGCTGACATCGAAGTTTCAGGGAGCGTTGCAGAAGATAATATTTTCGTGTACCTCATCGGCGGACAGGATATTTATTCTCAACTGGGCAGACTCGCTTCTTGACCTCCGAATTGACGGGATAATCTCGTTTGTTGCTGACAACGGACTTGATAAGGTGTCGGCTGAAATTCTCGATGGTTTCTCGGCATTGAGACAGAAGAATTACGATGTATATTTGTCGGACGCGGGGGCATACAGCGAGGAGCTATCGAGGCGCGAGAAGGAATATAACTCGCTGATGTTCAGAATGCGTAAGGATATTGCAGAACAGGGGGCGCAATAATGGGACTTTTTTCGGGACTAGCATCATTCTGCACAAACGCGGTGAACACGGTCAAATCATTCTTCAAGAGTAGCGGCCCGGCACTCACCAGCGCGGTTGCGTCATACAGCGGCGGAGGGTCGTCAAGCTACCACACTTACACCAGCCACAGCACAACTTCAACGACATATGACCCTGACCGAGTGAAGGCGGCCCAGCTCGAAAAGGAGAAGGCCGAAATAGAGTCGTCATCACAGATCAAACTTGCCGGAATGGAGAGGGAACGCCTCGAATACATGAAGCAGGCACAGCTTGACATAATACAGGCGCAGACCGAGAGCCGAATTGCACAGGAGCGAGCGAGGGCAGAAGGTTTCGTGAAGATAGCTGAGGCAGTAACGGAGATGCAGGAGAGATTGAATGTCATAGCCGAGAGAAGGATAGCGATAATTGAGCGCGGGACATTGCAGGCTGTGAGGGAAGCTGAGGAGTTCTACGGGGAATTGACGAGGACGATTCAGGAGGAGAACGACAGGTATACAGCGGAGAAACTTCCGGCACTTCTTGAGATTTTGGGACGCTACCCTGAGGGTTCATCAGGTCATACGCTTTACTTCAAGAAAATTGACGAGGATATTACGTTGCAGGCAAGGCACACGGCGGTACAGCTTGAGTCTGTGATAAAGCGTCAGGAGAGAATAATTGATGAGATAATGGCGGCAAAAGGGAAGATTACGGAGCAGACGGGGAATATTACAGCGGGAATGCTTGAGGCAATGCGCGAGAAATTGGAGAGTATTGATGTGCCGAATTTGCCGGAGATGAAGGAGATTCCTGCGTTGCCGAGCTGATGTGTATAATAAGCATGTGAATGGAGATGATGAATTATGACCAGCGGAGATAATACGGTTGATACGTCGAGGCTTGAATTTTTGCTGAGGGAACATTTTGCACAGACTGACAGACAGATTGCGGAGATGAAAGCTATATCCGCCCAAATGAAAGCGGATAATGCGGAGTTTCACGCATTGATTTTGAAGGAATTTCACGATTTTGCGGAGAAACAGGAAGCTAAATTCGATGCTTTCGCTGAGAAACAGGAAGCTAAATTTGATGCTTTCGCTGAGAAGCAGGAGGCTAAATTTGATGCTTTCACGGAGAAGCAAGAGGCAAAGTTTGATGCTTTCACGGAAAAAATAGAGAAAAAGTTTGAGGCAGTAGACAAGAAATTTGAAGCAGTTCAGTCGCAGGTAGCAGACCTACAGATTTCTACAGAAGGACTGAGGCATGATGTAGCGGGACTGTATCATTGGGATTACTGGCTTTTGTCGCTAATTATAGCTGCAATAGCGATGCCGCACATACTTGAAGGAATTAAACAGCTCGTAGGGACGTTATTTGATGGAATATCGGGCATTCTGGGTATTTTCCGCAATAAAAACAAGTCGCCGCAATGAACAAAAAATCCCTCCCCCAAAATCTCAGAGGAGGGACAAACATTTTAGCCTCCTAAATACGCCGCCCTAACCTTCGGATTGTTCAGCAATTCCGCACCAGTACCCGAAAGACTCACAGCCCCAACCTCAAGAACATACGCCCTGTGCGCTGCTTTCAATGCCGCAAAAGCATTCTGTTCAACGAGCAATATCGTCCTTCCCTGAGCGTTAATCTCACGGATGATCCCGAACACCTCATCCACAAGAACCGGTGCAAGCCCCAAGCTAGGCTCGTCAAGCATAAGCAAGTCAGGCCGGCTCATCAATGCCCTTCCTACAGCGAGCATCTGCTGTTCACCGCCCGAAAGAGTACCGCCCTTCTGCCTGTGCCTTTCCTTCAAACGCGGGAATAGCGAGTACACGTATTCCATGTCATCGGCAATCCCCTTCGCGTCATCACGGATATATGCTCCGAGCGTCAAGTTCTCCTCGACCGTAAGCTGAGGAAGTATCCGTCTTCCTTCGGGACTGAGTGAGATTCCGAGCTTCACATGTTCCTCCGCAGGTCGGCCAAGAATGTTTACAGCCCTGTTGTCGCGCGGGGAGGTGTATGTCATCTCGTCGGCCCGCGACTTAACGAGGCCCATTATCGCGCGGATTACGCTGGATTTTCCCGCACCGTTCGCACCGATTAGGGTTACGATTTCGCCCTTGTTGATTTCGAGCGAGACATCTCGAACCGCATGTATGGCCCCGTAATTCACGTTGAGCCTTTCTATCTTCAGCATCGACATTTAAGCCGCCCCCTTCCCCAAATATGCCTCGACGACGCGCGGATTTGCCTTGATCTCCTCCGGCGTTCCCTGCGCAATGTGTACGCCCTGATCGAGAACGTGAATGTAATCGCAGACGTTCATCACAACCTTCATGTCGTGTTCAATCAGGAGTATTGTCAGATCGAACTCATCGCGTAACCTGCGTATGAACTGTAACAGCTCCTCCGACTCCTGAGGGTTCATTCCTGCGGCTGGTTCGTCAAGCAACAGGAACTTCGGGCGTGTAGCAAGTGCCCTCGCAATTTCGAGCCTCCTCTGTGCGCCGTATGGGAGACTTGAAGCCTCGTCGTCCGCAAAATCCGCAAGCCCTAACTGTTCGAGCAAGTCCATAGCATGAGCCTTAACGTCCGAGTCCTCGCGTATAACGTCGGTGAAAACAAACGGTGCGAGCGTCATCCACCATGAATATTTCTGACGGATTCGTGAGCCTATCATGACATTCTGGAGAACTGTCTCATGTCCGAACAGCCTGATGTTCTGGAAAGTCCTGCTCATTCCGGCACGGCAGACTTCATCGGGTCTCAATCCTCCGATTGACTCGCCCATGAATTTTATCGTTCCTGATGTCGGCTTGTAGAAACCGCTGATTACGTTGAATGCCGACGTTTTTCCTGCACCGTTAGGGCCGATTAGCCCCATGATCTGGCCGTGCTTTATGTCGAAACTCAAGTCCTCAATCGCCGAAAGCCCTCCGAATTTCAGCACCACATTGCGGACTTCAAGGACTGTATCAGTGTCTGAGGCTTTGGGCTGGGACTTTGCTTTTCGTTTCGGGAAGAATATATCCCACGTGAACTCGCGCATTCCCATTATTCCCTCGCGCCTGAAGATGATTACCACAATCAGCAACAGCGAGAATATCACCATTCTCATGCCGGGTATTCCGGGAATGTTTATGCTTCCTATCGTGATTGGATTCTCGACGAAGCGCAGCCATTCAAGCATCGTTGTTACGAGTGCCGAGCCTATGATTGAGCCTGTTACCGAGCCTAGTCCGCCGACGACGATAATCATCAGTATGTTATACGTCTGCGTAATCATGAACATTCGCGGGTCAATCGTTGTGATTAGGTTGCCCATGAGTGCACCGCCGAGTCCTCCGCCGAAGCACCCCAATGTGAACGCGAGAACCTTAACCCTGAACGTGTTTATCCCCATCATTCTCGCCGCGACCTCGTCATCACGGACAGCCCTAAGAACTCCGCCGAAGTTGCTACGTAACATGCAGACCATGCAGAGGAGTACGACACCAAGACAGCCCCAGCTCATGAAAAGCGTAGTGTATGCCGGGATTCCCTTGAGGCCGAGTGAACCGTTTGTGAGACGTGCGGTGTTGGTGATCAGGATTCGTATTATCTCAGCGAAGCCTAGCGTTGCAATCCCCAGATAGTCGCCCCCAAGTCTCAGCACTGGGAGCGCAACAAGAAGCCCGAAGAATGCCGCGACAATCCCCGCGATTATTATTGAAGCAATGAACGGAGCGTTGACATCGAGCAGCCACGGGTAAATGTCCTCAAGTATCCACATAGCATTCTTCTGAGCCGGACTTAACACGAGCAATGCCGACACGTACGCGCCTATTGCCATGAAGCCCGCGTGTCCGAGCGAGAACATTCCAGTAATCCCATAAATGAGGTTGAGACTCAGCGCGAGTATTGCGTTGATTGCAATCAGGTTGAGGATTCTCTGCCAGTAACCATTGAGGAACATCGGGGCTTTGTCGAGGAAGAACGCGAAAATTACGACAGCTATTATCGTAAGCAGTAAATTTCTGACTCTCTGCATTATATTTTGTCCTCCAGTTTCTCGCCAAGCAGTCCCGTCGGCCTGAATAGCAGTATCATTATGAGCAAAAGGAACGCGAACGCATCTTTGTACCCTGAGAGTGTCGGGAAGAACGCAACCGACATTATCTCAACGAAGCCGAGTATCAACCCGCCAATCATTGCGCCCGGAACTGAGCCAATCCCGCCGAATACCGCCGCTATGAACGCTTTGATTCCCGGTGTCATTCCCATGAATGGCTCAACACGAGGGTAACGCAATGCCCACATTATTCCCGCGACAGCCGCCAACGCCGAACCAAGTCCGAAAGCGAGGGCAATGATCTTGTTGACCGATACGCCCATCATTCGGGTTGTCTCAATGTCGAAGGAGATCGCTCGCATCGCAAGTCCCGGCTTCGTGCAGTAGAGCAGCCACATTAAGCCGCCCACAAGCGCGAACGCAACAACAGGAACGAGAATCCCAAGCGGTATGAGCCTTACTCCTCCCGAAAACTCGATGGGCTTCATGAGAATCGGTGGCTGAACGACGGGGCGCGGCATTCCTGTGAAGACGACGACCGCGAAATTTTCGATGAAGAATGAGACACCGATTGCGCTGATTAACGCTGAAATTCTTGGAGCTTCACGTAGAGGCTTGTAGGCTATCCGGTCAACGAGGAGTCCGCAAAATGTTGTGAGGATTACCGCGATTACTACGCCAACTGCCCAAGGGAGATGATAGACGATTGTCGCAAAGTATACGAAGTATGCGCCTAACATGAATATATCGCCGTGAGCAAAGTTTATGAGCCTGAGTATTCCGTAGACCATCGTGTAACCGACAGCTACTAGGCCGTAAAGTGAGCCTAGACTCAGGGCGTTTATGAAGTGCTGTACAAATATGTTGAGATTCAAATATTCTCAACCCTTCCTGTTTGAGATGCTGAAATTTTAACATTATTTACAACAAAAAAGCAGGACAAGAATACAATTTAGCACGTGTCGGTCTTCAACAGGAGAAATTCATTCAGGCCAATGAAGAAATCGTAGACATTTTCGTCTTGTTCCATTGACTTGCCTCGTATCTCTGCCATTAACATATATAGCTCATTAGTTGCCTCTATAGGAACTGGAACCGTTGGAAAAACTGCCGAATATGTTACATACGCCTGATCCCATCCAAAATAATCTTGTATTGCTTTCGCATACTTGCATGGCTATTCCTCGCTTTCAGCAGGGTAATACTTGCTGTTCTTCGGACATTGGACTGAGTTCCACCTGTAGCCCGCTTCTCGATTTGCCTGATCATTCATGAAACCCGCAAGGAAACTCGCGACTTCAGTCGTGAGAGGAATTGCGCTTG
>CALGGR010000208.1 GCA_937915755.1 uncultured Fretibacterium sp.
CCAAGTCCCATTTCCGCCTCCGCCAGCTCGTCAACGTCAGCCGAAGCTCTACGCTCCCGGGATACCTTGCCTGTTCATGCCACTCATTGCTCAGCACAAGCGTCGCATAATCCTGATACAGCTTACCCATCACTGTCTTGTAACGTGTCCCGTTCTTGCCTGTTCGGTATAAATGGTTCACCGTCGGCGGCAATCCTCGCAGCTCTACCTCTAACAGCTTCTTCATTAACTCTCCTCTCTTGGTGCAAATGTCCGTTTTCACTTCTGCACCTATCTCGTCTCAGTCGTCATCCGCTTTTCGCAAAGGTGCAGAACTTTTTCACTTACTCCTAAGATCCCTCAACAGACACTACCCCCTCTTCTCTCTTCTCTCTCACTAACCTCAACTACTTCTGCACTTTTGCACCTAAGATAAAGAAAAAGCAGTAGTAGTAAGGGTTTAGGCAGGTGCAAAAGTAGGTGCAAATGTGGTGCAAAAGTCCCTTTTTGCCCTGACTTCTGCACCTTGCCTCTGCTTCAAGAAATACGGCCTCCGGGTTCTCGTTAACTGCTTTTATCTCCATTTTTCACTTCTGCAAGCCACTGACACGGAATCGCCGTTTTTGACAAGCATACCTTGTCAGTTCCAGACCTCTTGCTGTCAGTACTTACCCCAAACTAAGCAGGATTGCTGAATGAACGCTGTCGTCCCCGCTGGATACCCAGTTTATCGCACGACGTTCCTCTATCCAGTCCATAAGGTCTGCGTCTTGCTGGGCTACTTCCCAGACTAACGCCACCTCGAACTCAGGGTTATTCCGCAGAAGTGCCGTGTAGTGCTCCCTCGCTTTCTCGTCGCCCCCAGCAAGCTCGATTCGACCGCTCTTGTGCTTTATCTCGATGCCGTAACGTGCTGCCTCCGCAATGAAGTCCGTTACCTTAACCTTCATCGTCGATAAAGTCCTCCAGCCCCTTAAACTTGCGCGGGAACTTGAAGCATCTCACCCCGAGCGTCGTTACTTCCGTTACTTCTGGCATGAGCTGCTTGATTGTTGTGCGGAACTTCTGCATGAACTTGTTGCGCGCCATTGCCTCATGCCCGGCTTCCTTGCACCAGTCTAAATATTCCTTATACAGGGCTGTGCGTTCCACTACTCCATCCCGCGTCGCTAACGTCTCCTGTATGAACGCTGCCACTGGGTTTATCTGGAGCATGAACTCCTGCATCATCACTGCCTGTTCGGGTGTCTCCGTGAAGTGCTTTTGCTCCCTCAGCCGTTTGTAGCCTGCGTATGCCCAGTTGAAGATGCCGGGAAGTTCCGTCTTCAGCTTCGCTTCTAGGTCAGGGTCTGCCTTCTCGCCCTCGAACTTCACGGGAAAGTCCACAAAGCATATACGCCTCAAGAAACCGTCCGACGTGTCCCGAGACTTGATGTATTCGTTGCACGCAGAAATCATTACACAGCGCGGCACAAAGTTCACAAAGTCTTGGTTCTTGTAGCATCCGTTGATTGTGTCCCCGACTACTATTTGCTTGAACACGCTCTCTGCTCCCTTCACGTTTGAGCTGGTCTCTGTGCTGATGTTCACCAGTGAATTTATCAGGTTGATGCGCTGGAATGGCTCAACTAAGCCCGACATCTCCACGTTCGAGACGAACTCATCTCCGAACACTGCACGAAGCACGTTCAGCAGAACACTCTTGCCGTTTGCTCCGCTCCCTTGCAGGAAAAAGCACTTCTGCAATGAACTGTCGTTGAACAGTATGTACCCCGCCATTTCCTGCAGCAAGTCCATTGACGGCTGACGGGAGGCCATTACCTCAGAGATAAACTGCTTCCAGCGCGGACAGTCTGCATTCTCGTCGTAGTCGTACTTCGCCTGTACACTGCTCATGTAGATTGGGCTGTGCTCCACTTTCGCACCGCTCGCCAAGTCAAGCACACAGTTGCGGAAGTTGAAGATTGCCTGCCGGTTGAACAGCTCCGTTGTCGTCGTCCGCGACTTCAGCAGCACAAGCAGGGTCTTCACCTTGCTCCCTGTCGCACAATGCCCCAGCAAGTCAGAGAAGTATCCTTGTATCTGGTTGTCGCTCTCACGTTCCCACACTCCATGTGCGTATTCGTAGAAGCCAAGCCCCTCAACGTAACGCAGGTTGCGTTTCTCGAGTATCTCTCGTGCTACTACATCCTCGAGGGGCGGACGCAAGGCTTTCTTCAGCACGGTATCAAGCCACAGCTTCGGAAACTGCGTCGTTGCCTCGCGAAGCTCCACTAAGTCAGGTTCGTCTACAAATCTTGCCGCTGCATACATTAACTTCTTGTACTCCTCTCGGTCTGTTATTCTTGAGGCAAGCATCGGGATACCGGGCTGGGCTTTCTCCACTAGATCCGCAAGATTTCCGCCGGCCTCGTAGTATTCGCTGATGTCCTTGCACCCTTCGGGAAGTGTTCCGCAAACGAACTTGATGCGATGACGGAACAATTGCTGCGCCATGTTCACCTGAAAGCGTGTCCCTGCGCTGTCGCTGTCGAAGCAAATGAACACGAACTCCTGCGTCCGGCACAGCCCAATTACCTGCTTCATTGCGTCCTTGCTGAAGTACCCGCTTATCGGCGATAACACCTTGAACCCTTCCTGCTCGAACGACAGCGCGTCAAATGCCCCCTCAGTTATCACACAATATGACTGACTTACATGCTCCTTATCAAATGTGTGAAGCCCCCATGCAATATTTTCATTCAGCCCGTCAAGTTTGGCCTTCTTGTACTTTGATGCGTCAGGATTGCCGCTCCTGTCCCGACCTACGTAATACGCCACGTACCCGTTCTTCCAGTAGGGGATTATCAGACGGTCAGTCTCAGGGTCATAACCAATCATCAGCCGGTCTATCGTCTCCTTCTTGATGCCGCGGCGGTACAGGTAACGAAGGTCGCTCTCCCGCAACTGGCTGTGAAAATACGCTATCTTGTTACCGAGATTTTGCGTGTATTCCTGCCACCTGTCGCCTCCGCATTCGTCTCCGCACAGCTCGCGGATTGCTGCTCCTTTATCACCGCCATGACGCGCTTGCGCACTCAAGTCGATTACGTCACCGCCTATTCCCTGCTTGAAGTCGTACCAGCTGTTCGTGTACACTACCATTGCTGTCGGGTTGTGTGAGCTGGGAGCTAGTGATATGCACCTGTCCCCGTCCCGCCTCACAGGCAGTCCAAGCACGTCCCGCGCATAGTCTAGGACGCTGTAGTGTTCCTTGATGTAACTAATTCTGTCCACTCCCATTTTTGTCCCTCCTCCGGGTTCAGGCTCTTGCGCCCAGCTATAAGGGCTGTCCTGATTTGTTCCGCGTCATAACGTACCAGTTCATTGCTCCCTTTGTACCAAACAAGAAAGTATGCCTGTGCTCCGTTACGAGCGCACACAAGCAGATTGTTCAACTGGCTCAGCTTCGCCTTGCTCAACGGCCAGCGTTGGCTTGCGCACTCCTTTGCGTCGAAGCAGTGAAGTGTTCCAGAGCTGAGTATCTCGTAGTCGAACGGCTCCCCCTCTAGGTACACTCCATGCTCTGTCCGCCGTGCATGGTTCTTGTGCATGTGGATTCCCGAAGCGTTCAGGTAACGGCTGAGGCGGGATAATTCCGCCTCAAATTCGTTGCCCCGCCTCATGCCTTGAAGCTCCAATGTATGCGCTTGTATCCGCCATCGTAGTACTCGTACCCGTCTGCTATGCGTTCTACGCCCCTCCCGACAAGTTCGAGAAACTTCAGGCGTTCATCCTTGTCGAAGCTCCACGTTTCACCGTCCCAATGCCCGAGCCCTAGATTTTCCGCTCGGTGCATCACTGCGTCCGCTGACCACTTCAACGTCCCCCCTATATGGGTCGCTGTCCATCGGCGGGGCGTGTGTTCCGGCTTCGCCTTGTGCTCAGGTTCGGGCAAGTCTTCTCCAGTCGCGTATTTGTACGCTGTACGCATTATCACTTCACGCTTCCCCTTGTCCGGCTCTTGCAGGGCTAACCTCTGCAGAACCTCCGCTACCCTCACACGCACATTCAGCGGCTCGGTGTCCGGCGCACTGTAGCTCCCGGTCTTGCGGATCGTCGGCAGTACCTCGTGCGTTACCCACCTCGTGAAATCCTTGGCGGCAGGTTTACGGCTCTTGAACGTCAGCTTATACAGCCCGGGTTCGTTGATTACGTTGAACATTTGTGCTCCTCCACGCTGGCCAGAATGACCGTCGGGATTAGCTACGGTCATTTTTTCGTCGTCGTCAAGCTCACTCACGGCATCCCTTGCATTAGCTATCCCCAGAATGTCGCATACGTCCTTCGCTACAAGCCACGCCTCGCCGTCTATCTCCACTGTTCGCACGTGTGCTCCCTTGTACTCAAACACCTGTAACTCGTTCGTCATCCTCTTTCAGCCTCCTTATCAGCTTCATTGCGTCATACTTGCTCAGGCCGTCAACTGAATATCCGTTCTGCCTCAGCACGTATGCCTGTCTCGCCGTCAGCGGTTCATACGCAGGGCCTTGCGCCATACACCGCGTCAAGATTTGTCCGGCCTCGAACTTCGTCAGCGCATCAACGTTACAGCCGGGTATGTACCTCAGTATCAATGCTTTCTGCTTCTCCGTTGCTGGTGAACCTCCCCAGTGTTTCGTCAGGCTCAAGTCCCACAACGCACGCTTGTCTGCGTGGTCTCGCTGAAGTTGCGCATATACCGCGTCAAACACCTTCTGTGCTGGCTCTAGGCGGCCTTCCCATTCGATGCGCCCTAAGCTGTCCTCCGCAGGAAGCACCAGCTTCGGCTCACTCAGCACTAGGCTTCCGTCTGGCATCCTAAAGTAGTTCACTCCGTGCACGTCGTACCTGTTCTTCCGCGCCCATAAGTTCACGTACTCGACATTCCTTATCCATGCCTCAGGCGTGTCCTCGAGCCGTGTTACTATCTCCGGCAGGTCAAACAGCTTCCCTTGTAGTTCCTTCCGGCTTGAAGCGGGCACGTTCTCAAGGTCAAGCCCAAGCAGTGATGGCGCGGTGCATAGGTCAGCGTTATCACCAGCTCCCACGCAGTCAATCAGCGTCAGGTACTCCTTCCCGGGATACAGGCGAGTACCCCTCCCAACTGCTTGAAGGTACAGGCTTATGTTCTTTGTCGGGCGCGCCATTATCACCGTCTGGATATTGGGTAAGTCCGTACCCTCTGTGAACACCATGCAATTCGTCAGGCAGGGTATCTTACCCGCGCTGAACGCCGACAACGTTGCGCTCCTGTCATCGCCACCGCGTACTGCTACCGCTCCGGGGATGTGCGACGCTAAGGCCTCTGCGTGTGCCACCGACGCGCAGAATATCAACGCGGGAGGTTTCGCATACAAACGGTACGCCTCCGCTATTGCCTCGTTCGCGCTCTCGATGTTCACGGCTTGCTCCAATGCGTCAGGCGCATAGTCTCCTAGTCGTTGCGCTACTTGCCGTAAGTCAACCCCTATATCTACACGAAGGCAGCGGATGTCGCTCAAGTAACCGTTCTCTATGCCCCACTTCAAGTTGCGGTCGTAAATTATGTCTTCGTAGATTGCCTTCAGACCGATCCCGTCGTTGCGGTTGGGTGTTGCCGTGAAGCCTATGTGCAGGCGAGGCTTGAAGTATTCGTAGATCTTCCGGTACGTCGGCGCGGTAGAGTGATGACATTCATCCGTAACAAGCACGTCGAAGTCATCAGGCCGGAACTTCCCAAGTCGGCGCACTAACGACTGCACTGACGCACTCACTACTTCCTCGCCGTGTGAGGTCTCCGTTCCCTGCTCTACCCCAAAGCTACAGTCAAAGTACTTCGCCGGCTGATGTACAAGCTCGTCCCTGTGAGACAGGATTAACATTCGGCCTCGACGCGGGATGCGCGACATGATTACGGTCTTACCTGCTCCCGTAAACAGACATATAAGAAACGCACCAGCGTCGGGGATTGACGCTAGTGCTTCCTCTTGGTATGGCCGGAGCTGGATTCCTGCTTTCTCCCCCTTGAACAGCTCTAGTTGCATTCAGCCTCTCCTAAAATGGTATCGGGTTCTCTGGCTCGATTTTCGCTACAGCGTGTTCCTGCCATGCTGGCAGCTCGTCCTGCTTCGCTCGCTGGATGAAGTAGCTCACTACCGCTCGCAGGTTGTTCTTGTTGTCCGGCTCGTTCTTGATTTCAGCCGCTCCGACTTTCCCCTTCCAGTGCTCGAGGTTTAAGTCCCCAGGCACAAGCCCGAAGCTGTCGAAGATACGCCCCAGATTGTCGTTCGTCATCCTCGCGTGCTGTTCGCTGTCCGACATGAACACCATGTAATGCCATACGCTGCCGTTATACCCGCTCACCTTCAGGCGCATCTTTATCATCGGGTAACCGCTCTTCGACGCTGTTTCTTCCGCGTCCTCAATGCGCACTCGGTACTTGCCGGGAGGCACAAGCTCAAAACGGTCAGGGTTGTAGTCCTCAGGGTTAAATTCCCACTTTATCATTCTCTTGCTCCTTTCTTGTCCTTGCTCGGATTTCCTCTGCCTTCGCACGCAGACATTCTCGGATTTCGTCCCCGAACGCAAAGCAGAAAAAGTACAACAACAGCAACATCATCATTAGTACTGCGTAAAGTCCGTCCATTATCCGCACGCACTCCACCCACACGAGCGGCAGTGCATACACCCGTCCTCGTGAATTAACGTCTCCTGCCCGCAACTTGGGCATGTGCTGTAACCCTCGCGGTGCTCAGGTTTACTCTGCGTCTTCCCGAACTTCTCCCGCGTCAGGGCTACTCGGTCTAACGTTTTCGCCTTCGTCATTGCTGGCCTCCTTTCTCACTCGTCCGAATGGCATTCGGTAGTTCTGCCATTCCCTACGGTATAACATCTCCATAGTTCACCCTCCTGTTCCACGCAGAACGCGCGTCCTCGCGTGTCGGGTAGTCCTCGTGCTGTCCATTGCCTAATCTCAGCCTCCACACTAAGCCGCTGGACGTTACTATTCCGACTATCGCGGGGATGCCTCCACAACAAGGACAAGGTTTCAAGACCTCAGTCATCATTCACCCGCCTGTCCCAGCGTCTCATGCTCGTTTCAGGCCTCACATACGCACGGGTGCTTATCCCGCATTTCCGGCATTCCACATAAAATTCACCGTCAGTAGTGTCAATCAGTTCTGCTCTTCCCCCGCAGAACGGGCACGGCTTGAGTTCCTCGTTCATTCCATCACCTCCCTAATCGGCTTCCTATAACCTGCGCCTCCGTGTACTTTCGCGTCCATTCGACGGTTCAGCCGGAAACTCTGCACGTGCGAGTACCTGTTCATCGCTCCGGCTACGCAACTCTCGCAGTGTTCCTCCATTGACGTGCTCAGCTTTATGTGCCACACTGCTCGCTCGTTCCCGCAGTAACTGCACACGTAGGGCGTTATCATGACTTCCTCAGCTCCTCCAGCTCTCGCTCGTGCCTCAACACTTCAAGCACCGCTGATAAGCATTCCGCGTTCCCGGTCCCGTACATGTTCACTGTGTTGCGGATTCGGGCTTCGCTATACCCGGTCAGACTAGACAACTCGGGGTACGTCAGACTGTATTTCCTCAGACTCCGCTTGAGTGCCGAAGAGCTTAATTCTCCGCGATATATCTTGTAGTTCAGGCTGTCCGACAAGTCATAACCGAAATACTCCGCCATTCGCATTAACATTCCGAGCGTCGGCCTACGCAGTCCGTGTTCGTACGCATATATCGCTGTCTGGTCTGTGCCCAGTTCGGCACTCAATGCTTGCTGGGACAATCCAGCATTCTCGCGCAGTCCACGAAGTCCGCTCAGAAATTCCCGCGTCGGTGCGTCAAGAACTATGTAGCTCCGTTCAGCACTCATCCTTCAGCCTCGCTAAAACACCGCCTGTTCCAGTTCTCCCGCGCTCCATCGGGCGTGTCTGACATCCCGGAACTCCCATTGCAGTCTGCGCACATTACTCCGTACAAATTCTCGTGCGTGTACTCGCCTACTCGTTCGCTTCCGCAGAAGGGGCATTCCCTCAGCTCGCATCCGTCTATACGCCGCAATATATGCTCCAATGAACGCGCTATCTCGTCGCAAGGTACTGCATCATGCAAGTCGTCCAACGCTCCGCATAATGCCTCGTACATCTCTCCTGCAAACTCACGCAAACGCTCCTCTCTATCCATTGCTGCATCCTCCGTAAACTACTTGCTCATAAACATACGGGTTCAAGTTCCTCAATATGTACAGCACCGACGGCTCATCCTCCATGAACGTACTCAACAGCTCTAGGGCCTTCGTCAGGCTCGCGCTGTAAAGCTCCTCCTCTAGTGTCTTCATGGCTAGGTAACCTCCTTAATCCGCTTACCGATTAGCTGGTTACTCGTGTATGTCCGCAGCCAGCATCCGCGTTCTTCCCGAAAGCAATAGTGAATGCCGGATTTTCCCTCATACCTGAACACGCACCCCGTACCTGTTATTGGGTTCAGAAATGTTGAAGTCTTGTCCTCGTCCACTATCGCATAACGTCGGCCTTCATAAAATCGAGGATACCGCCAGGCTTCTTCGCCCTCATCGGTATCCTCTGTCTCAACTTCCTCCGCTGGGAGCAATGGCACTCCAAGCCACTGCTTCAGCTTTCGCATTTCTCGCTCTGACTTCGACATTACTTCACATCAATTCGCCAAATTTGCAGTACTTCCGCTTACGCAGTCTGTCCTTCGCTATTGCGTTCGTCGTATTCTCAAGCAACACGTAACGTTCTCCGTCCTTCACGTTCTGCACCAGCTGCCCTACTACATCGCACAGTCCGCACACGTTGTCTGTGTTCTTGCTCCGAAGCATCGGACGCGCCTGCGTGTACTTCTCACCGCTCACTGATGTGATTTCCGTCTGCATTTCCCACGCTGTGAAGATTACGTTGCTCCTAAGCCCGCGAAGCTGGCGGCACCATTCGATTATCTTGAAGTCCGTTCGGTTGTAGGCTTGAAGGTCGGGCACTCCGTCAAGTTTCCCCATTCGGCCGTAGTATCCCAGCATTCGCCGTTCTAGCTCCGACAAGCTGTCTATGCATACGTTGTCGTACTCGCACTTCTTCTGCAGCTCCGCAAGAATTTCCGGCATTTCCCGCAAGTCCTCTGACAGCCTCACTATGTCCACCTTTGCGTTCCCAGCAAGGACGCTTGTCCCTTTGTCAACGTCAATTATCAGCGTTCGGCCCGGCAACTGCCCCAGCAGGGTCGTCTTTCCCATCCCGGGCGTTCCGTAGATTAATGCTGTTACCTTCTCCTCTTTCAGCTCGCTTGCCTTCAGTATTTGCATAGCTCCTCATTCCTCCTCTCTTTCTTCTCGAAGCCCGCTGTCTGCATCTCTGGCTCGTAGCTCAAGCAGATTGATGCATACGGGCACGTCGTTATCGCGCACGTGTTCGGGTTACGCCAATATAGTTTGGTGTTCCTGATTTGCCGCGCTAGGTATTTCAGTTCCTCCCGCTTCTCCTCTAGCTCGCCGGAGGTTCGGTACACTCGCACACCCATCACATGTTCGGGGCTGTACCACTCGGACACACGCGAAAGGTATTCTTCCTCACTCTCCGCCTTGCCCTGACGTATCGTTGGCTTCTGGATTACCGTGTAAATTGCCTCCCGTGAACCCGTCGCAAGCATGTACAGGCTTATCTGGTCGTCATATGCTAGGTGGTCAATGTACTTCTCCATGCTGTTTTGCCCAGTTGTTTTGTGTTCCACTGGGATTCCCTCTGAGGTCAGCGCGTCAAGCCGTCCCTTCAGGTACAGCACTCGCGATATTCGCACTCGGAACTCCTGCTCAGGAGTTGCACCCCAGTCCTCCCAGTCTATGAACTTCTCGAACGCCTCTGACATTTTTCCCGCAAGACCGCTGTGGTCATACTCTTCGTGCCTCAAGATACGCTCGAGGTTGGCGTGGTAGTTCGTGCCTATTGCGAGGGCTTCGCTCGTTCCTACCGGCTTTAAGTCGTGGACGTATTCAAGCTCATAACGCCGAGGGCATCGCTTGTATGTACCCAGCATTGTTGCTGTCAGTTCCTGCTTCATTCACGCAACCTCGTGATTATTCCGTCGTAGTCTTCATGCGGACGCAAACACTCTGTGCAGTCCTTGATGCCGTTCGGAAGGTACGTGCAGTTGCCTCCGCAGTCTGCAAGTCCATACAGCGGGCAGAAACAGAACAGGCAGTTGAAGTTCTCAGGGTTCACGTTCTCGTGGCAGGGGTAGTATTCACAGGACGTGTTGCGGAAGTAACGACTGCTTGCCTTCATCA
>CALGGR010000209.1 GCA_937915755.1 uncultured Fretibacterium sp.
TCCGGCCAATTAAGACGGCTGGAAGCACTCGACTTCAGTCGAGTGAGGCTTCACGAGGCTGTCAACTTTCTTCTCGGTTTCAGTCCATTCTTCAGAAAGTCGGGTAAACGCATTCATTGCCTTACCTGCTTCTGACTTGCGGAAGATACGGCAGAATGAGAATCTTATTTGCCGGCCAATACGGTCAAGAGCGTTGCGCCTCAGTCCGAAAGCAGCAAGGTATATTTCCCCGCCCTTCTCGAAAATCACCGCGCTTCTTTCCGCGTCATCAGCTGTCTGCGCTATCTTCTCAACGGGCTCAAAGTCTTCCGTGTAAGAAAGAGTTTCGTTCCCGTCATCGTAAAATACCCTGTGTCCCTCCGAAAGAGTCCTTGTGCAGAACCTGAACTCTATTTTGTCATTCATTCAGCAGTCCTCCTTGTCATTGCCGGGAAATCAGCCAGTACTCTGGAAATTTCCTCAGCGTGTCTCCTTATTCCGGCTAGAGCGTCTCTCTTCTTCTGTGAGCTTCCGAACTCATTTAGCCATACATCGCCCTTTATTGGACGGTACAGGCTCCTCCATTCACGTTTCAGAGCGTCTTCATCGTCCCCTGAACGTATCATGATGTCCTTGAACTCCTCAGCAATCGCAAACGCCGCGTTGTCAGGCTCATGGTAAATTCCGTTAGGGCCTCCGAATTTACTTCGCATCTCGGCGACAGCATGTTCATAAAGAAACTGCAGCATGTCCAGAATAGCTGGTGCATCGCGCGGAGTTTCCTGTGATTTATTGGCCTCATCGAGAGGGTCAAGGCAGTTGAGAGCCTCACGGATTCTGTGCTGTGCGAAGCTCCTGTAATTCAGCTTCCAGCCGTCAAGAAGTTCGAGTCCGTAAAGAAGAGTCGGTGCTCTGTCGGAAAGATTGTTTTCCTTTATGTACTCCGCAATACGCCCAAGAATCTCATGGTTATCACAGCCGAATTTACCGGCCAGTCCCCCCTCATGCCCAAGAGCATGGCCGAACTGATCCTTCATGGCCGTCATTACAGCGTTGAGTATATCGTCCATGTTCGCCTGCATTCTGTTGCCGAGCTGTGTACGCAGAACATGCAGAGCGTCATAGTAAATGTCCTGAGCACCGCTTGATTGTTCTGCCTTTCGGATAAATTCCTCCGTGAACGGGAAACTTTCACCGCTCTCAGCCTCCGCAAAGATAGTCTCTATTCTCTCCTTCATTGGAATGCACGGGGTATTTCTTGCATTCCTGAGATCCGATTTTTCTCCCACAAGAGACTGTATAGTTTCTTTCAGTTCCTTCCATAGCTTATCGAAGAGAATCCCGAACATATAGTCGTCGTCGTCATGGGCTCTTCCCTCCTGCGTCATGGCCTGAAGACGCGAGATATTTTCACGGAGCTGTGATACCGTCCTCGATATATCCTCCTGAAGATAGTCGGCATATGCTGCATCGTTGCGTTCGATATTTGCCGAGAGAAAATCAAGTGCCTTGTCGATGATCTCACGGCTAACCTCGTCTTCGTTCGTGCAGTCGGCAATCATCGTCCCCGCAACCTGAATCTGCGCGTCCCTTATCGAGTCCCTGAGAAGTCCGCACTGTGTCATGTTGTCCGCGCCCTCTCGTGAGTCCCTGTTGAAGACCCAGAATGACCAGCGTTCAATCGGCAGCTTCTCGCCCAATGCCCGCCTTGCCTGACTGTAGAGGCTGACTTCGTTGTCCTGCCAGCCTGCTCCTGCGTTAGATGGTTTCGACAGGAAGAGTACGAGGTCAACCTGATCGCTCAATGCCCTTACTAACTGCTCGGTATCTCCCTTTCGAGTGTCTCCGAGTCCCGGAAGGTCAATGAGCCTGAGTTTGCCCACGTCAGAATTTGGGAACTTGCAGAAAATTTCAACGCAGTCAACGGCCATGTGCTTAAAGAACACGCGCTCGCCTTTAGCGTTGTCCTGTGCGACGTATTCACGGATTTGACCGCGCTCAATCCTCATGGGGCTTCGTCCGAGATATTCCTGATACTGCGGCAAGTGTGCCTGAAGGTCTCGCAAGTGCTGAAGGTGGAGATTCATCTGCGTCATCGTTTCGGGGCTTGCCTTGAAAGTTCCGGGTTCAGGGAGCATCAATGACTGGAAGTCCTGAATATTTGACGGAGTGAAGAAGTCTGCCTTGTGCTGCTGAAGGTCTCGGAAATACGGGGCAACCTTCTCGTCGATGAACTGTCTCTCGGTTAAGAAGCTGACCTGCGCGTATGCCTCCGTGAGATTTGGAGTGTTGATGATGTCGGAGCGTACCCCTGTGCAGAACGCCTGATTTCCGTCCGGGATTTCCTCTGCGCCGAGTCCTGTGATGGTTTGGAGGAGTCTGGATTTTCCCTGCCTTGCGCGCCCGATTACTGCGATGTTGAGCGTGTCGCGTGAAAATCTGTTCTGAAGGAGGGCAAGTTCATCGTTGAGTTTCCGAAGTTCGCCCAATGGCCTTGAACATGTTTCGAGAACGCCGGACATTCCCTGAAATTCGGGGGACAGACTTTCATCGTTGAGAACGGCTTGGCAGACTGGGAGCATTCTGTCGAAGCTCGATGTAACTTTGCCGATGTTGCTGCGGATATTCTGTATATCTTCTACGAGGGGTTTGCGCCTGCTGATGATGGAGTTGATGCGTTCAGTTCTTTCCTGTCCCATTGCTCACACCTCACAAGCAACAGGATAATTAACGCTACCTGTTAAAAGACAATAGGTTGACTTGACTTGACAATTATAGCTGCCATCATGATTTTGTCAAGCTCCTTTCTGTGAAATTTATGGTTGAAAGTATTATACACCGATTGCCGGATTCACCCTCAGAGTTCCCGGATTATTGTACGTTACGAGCGCAATCGTACCCGGCACAGAGCGGACGTACTTCCTCTCCGTGTAATCGACAGGAACAGACCCCGCGCCCTTCCCCGACGAATGACCCGCTGCCAACCCCGCAGCATACTCCAGAATTTCCCGACGTGTCCCTTCAAGCTCCTCGCGTTTAAGCCCGCGAATGATCACGTGCGCTCCAGGCATTTCGTGAGCGTGGAGCCAAATATCCTCCGGCCTCGCAGACTTCAGCGTAACATACCTGTTTCCCCTCGCTGAAAGTCCCACAAGTATCGTAATTCCGTCCCTCTTTATGCTGAGATGAGGGGGAATATTCTCCTGCTTCCTTCGCTTTGGGTTACGGTTCTGAGACTTTGCGGGCGAAATCCATTCAGCAAGATCCTTCACAGCCTCCGTGAAATTCTCGGGGTCGTCAATCGCCTCAAGTAGTGAGTGCTGCTCCTTCAGCTCCGTTATAGCCGCGTTGATAGCCTCAAGCCCGGCCATGATTTCATCGGGATTGCCCTTTGCCTTACGGTAACGCTTGAAATAGCGTTCAGCATTCCGCGAGGGTGATAATTCCGGATCAAGCGAAATCGAAAGCTCCTCACCGTCCCAGTCAGTGAGTGTGATGTTCTCGGAACGTTTCGGAATCTCCCAAAGGTGAGACAATATTGCCTCGCCCTTCCGCCGGAATATCTCAGCCTCCTGACACTCTTTGAGCTGTTTTGCGAGACCGTCTCTGTGGCGTTCACGGGATTTCACGGCACGTTTGATCTTCGCGTCAATCTCATGAAGCGTCTTCTCACGTCCCTTTCGTAACAACGGAAGCAGCACCCCATACCTCGCAGCATCAAGAGGATTCCGTCCAAGCTCCTGCGTCCCTTCAAGCGGGAAATCTATGCGTGTGAGGTAATTGTTCCTGCTTACAATTCGGCATGGGACATCAGAATCAGTGTCAACAATCTTCATCAGCGCGGACTTCCACGAAACAGCGTCCCTTTCCGCCCACTGAGAAATAACGAGCCTCGTCAGCGGTCTGCCTATGCCCTTCAGGTTTTGGACATCATCAAGCCTAAGAGGTATTCCCACACTTATCTCTATGCCTTCAAACTGAGGTGGCGTTGCGTAAGAATGACCCGGAAGGATTGTCCTGTAATGATTCGTGTCGGGTGTCGAATGTCTTGCGGCCTCGTCAATTTTCCCGTTCTCGTCAAGAAGTATGAAGTTTGCGACAGGTTCAGTAATCTCAAGAATGATGGAGTAATTCACGCTTACGCCGGCTGAAACTCTGCGCCTTGCCGAAAGTTCAAGTATCCTGTCATGATTGATCTGCCTCACGGAAAATATCTCGCCCCCGTGAGTGAGACGGCTCTTTACGGCCTCAGTGATCGAAGCGCGTGAAGGTGATATTTCGCGGAGTGCGTTAATCTCGGACTGCGAGGCTGTACACAAACCTGCTGCCCCAGAAGTCCAAGACAGCAAGAGCCATTCTTCGCCCGAAATCTTCAGTGCCGCCCAAGAATCCCCGCCCTCAATACGATTTATGCGAAGGGGTAAAATCTTCCTTATTTCTCCCGCTAATCCTGCTACAAATTCCGGCCCGAATGCCATAATATACATCTGCTACATAAAAAGTGTAATTTTTGTGTTATCTTCACTTTTTCGATTGTTCCTCGTTCAATCTGTCCCTTTTCACTAACGCTACTCGGGCTTGTTCGACAGTCCGGAGGCTTAAATTCCCGCCTAGCCAGCGGTACGATATTTCTTACAGCTTCTCAAATTCAATGCGGCGTTATGATCCCGATCAATCACGAATCCGCATTCTGTACACTCATAAATACGGTCTGACAGCTTCAAATCTTTCTTCACATGCCCGCATTGGGAACACGTCTTACTGCTGGCATAAAATCTGTTGACTATCCTCAGCTCTATTCCATACTTGCGGCATTTTCGCTCTAACAAAGCACGGAAGTAATAAAACTCACTTTCTGCTATTGTCCGTGATAAATGACGGTTCTTCAGCATTCCTGACACGTTCAAGTCTTCTATCGCTATATATTCAGGCCGTGTGCTTACTATTTCATGTACAGTTTTGTTGATATAGTCATGACGTTTATTTACCAGTTTCATATACGCCCGCTGTACTTTAAGCCTTTGTTTGTCTAAGTTTGAACGTTTACACTTTTTATTCGCAGATTCCTCCTTTCGTTGCTTTAATTTATGTATCTTGCGCGCAAATTTACGCTGTTCGCGCTTCAGCCTCCGTGTCAATTTCCTTGCCTGTCCGGACTTGTTGATATTCGGATAATTTCTGCCGTCCGAGATTACAGCAAAACTCTTTACGCCTATATCAATCCCTATGCTTTCGGATTGTGCTGCGCTTACGGAGCTTACTGTAGTTACCTCAAACAAGAATGACGCAAAATATCTCCCTGCCCGTTTTGTTATTGTTACGCTTACTGCCTTTGCTTTTTGTGGCACATAACCGTATTCTTTGAACCGTACCCAGCCTAATGTTGGGATTTTCCCTTTATGACGCTCTATCATTATGTCTGTAGGACTATTGCGCGGAAGATACATACTTACTGGCCGTCCATTACGCCGCTTGAAGTTTGGGAAGCCTGTTTTACCCTTGAGAAAGTTTCTATAGGCTGTATCTGCATTCATTATGGATTTCTTCACAGCCTTTGATGATACTTCCCATATCCATGACTTGCCAGGATTTGCCTTCTTGTATTCGTTGTTCAGCCATTTCGAGAAAGCATAGCCCGACATATAACTTTTAGCATTGTTGCGGTAATTATCACGGTTCGTACCTATGAACAGGTTGTAGACATATCTACATACGCCCATAGTCCGCTCAATTATTTGCTTCTGTTCGCTTGTGGGCTTTAGCTCAACTTTATATGCTTGGTGTCTAAAAGTGCTGTTCATAACATAATTTTACACTATTTTATACTTAATCGACATCTAGCTATATGCTCCAATTCAAATATTTTTCGACATTATAATACCTTCATGCTCTATAATAATTTAAGGAGGTTTGATTTATGAAACACTATATATGTTTTGACGCAGGAACTCAGAGCGTAAAAGTTGCGGTTTATGACGAGGCGGGGGGGCAGGTAGCCGTTGACGTTAATCCCACAACGCTGAATTATCCTTATGCCGGCTGGGTTGAAATGGACGTTCACGAGTATTTCACGCTTGCATTGAAGGGAATGAAGAAGTGCGCGGAAATCATGAGGGGCAAGGGCATAGACACGTCAACAGTTCGGGCAGTAATGGGCGACGGAATAATCTGCGGGATTGCAGGAATTGACGAAAACGGGCGGGCGATTACTCCGTTCATCAACTATCTTGACTCAAGGACGCAGGAAGATGCGGACTCACTTTCAGCCCTAAACCTCGAAATCTGGGCTAATGAGACTGGAAACCCTGAGCCTCTGTGTTTGTTCCCTGCGTTACATGCGAGGTGGCTACTCAAAAATTCACCCAACGCCGCAAAAATCAAAAAGTTCGTCCACAACGCTCCGTATATCCTGATGAACCTTGCCGGACTTAAGGCTGACGACGCTTTCATTGACTGGGGCGCAATGTCGGGCTGGGGGCTTGGCTACAACGTCATGAAAAAATCGTGGTCAGGTGAACAGCTCGGGATACTCGGAATTTCACGTGAGCTAATGCCCCGTATCGTTAAGCCTTGGGACATTATCGGCGGACTTTCCCATGAATGCGCGGAATTTACAGGCTTCCCGGAAGGAACGCCGATTTGCGCGGGCGCGGGGGACACAATGCAGTCGCTTCTTGCGTGCGGAGTTCATGAGCCGGGCCATGCTGTCGATGTTGCGGGAACATGCTCTATGTTCTGCATCTCAACGGGCGGAATCGTTCCCGGTCTCAGCAAAAAGGGTAACGGCCTAATCTTCAACAGCGGTACATTGCCTGATACATATTTCTATTGGGGCTTTGTGAGGACGGGCGGGCTTGCGCTGCGATGGTTCAGGGACAACGTTTGCAACAAGGCGGGCGATGACTCGTACTATGACTATCTCAGCGACGGCGCGTCGAAATTAGAGAATGGCTCGGAGGGCGTGAGGTTCCTTCCATGGCTGACGGGAGGGCCTGAAGGTTTCAGGGAAGTACACGGCTGCTTCATCAACATGGGAATGAACACGAATCAGTTTGTTCTTTGGCGGGCTGTACTTGAGGCAATCGCGGGCGAATACTCGGAGATTGCGGAACGTTCGCGGAAAGCCGGGACTCCTGTTGACAGGGTGATAATCACTGAGGGAGGAAGCAGGTCTCCGTTGTGGAATCAGATTAAGGCTGACATGATTCGGGCTGAGACTTTGACGCTGAAGACAGGTGGCGCGCTTGCTACGAATGCGGTTACGGGTGCTTATGCTGTGGGTGATGTTTCTGACATGGCCGCGAGGGTTCACGAGGGATTGACCGAGACGGGGAGATAT
This sequence comes from uncultured Fretibacterium sp., assembly GCA_937915755.1. Classification (GTDB taxonomy): domain Bacteria; phylum Synergistota; class Synergistia; order Synergistales; family Aminobacteriaceae; genus JAFUXM01. The sequence goes on from CALGGR010000209.1 coordinate 7,319, forward strand.
ACGCCGGGAGAGAAGTTGACGCTTCCTGAGATTCCGTTCAAACTGTAAGAAAACGCCTCCTCATGGTTTGCACGGGGAGGCAGATATTCATTCTACAGCATTACACTTACAACATAGTTGAAGCCGGCGCAAAGCAAAACGCTCACAGGTACGGCCAAGAATAGCAATCGGTTAAAGAGGCTGACCCTTTCGTCTTCCTTCCCGCATGATGCCATTATGAGACTTCCGCCGGACGAGAACGGACTGATCGCGCTGCTCTGTGCCCCCAAGACCGTGCAGGCGAAGAGAGCCTCAGCACTAAGCCCAGTCGATGCCGCAAGAGCAGGTATAAGCGGGAAAAGCGCAGGAGCAACTACACCGGTCGTAGAGCTGAAGAATGACATGAACGCCGCAACAACGCTGAACGCCACAGGTACAAGCGCAACCGCAACATTCGAGCCTATCCACGATGAGAGCGCGTCAATCGTTCCGGCTTTCACAGCAACAGCAATGAGCATTCCAGCTCCGGCAATCATTATGATTGTGTTCCAAGGGACGCGGTCAACGGCTTCCTTCTGCGGGGCAAGTTTCATCATCAGTGCTATAACCGCGAAGATTATCCCAACAAGTCCGACATCTATCTTGCTGTTCAACATGGCAATCGTCTTGTTGCCGGGCATTATGCTTTTCATGATTGGGAATATCAGGAGTACGACCATCATCATGATCATTAGCGTGAACGTCTGACGCTGCTTTTTGTCGAACGGCTCAGGTTTTGCGAAAGTTACTCCCTTCCCGATGTGCCAGTTCGAGGGAAGCCCGAAACGGAACACAGCAATGATTATCAGCGAGAATATTACCGCGAGGATAAATATCTTCATCTCCATGTTGAAGCTGTCGACAGCCTGAAGCTCCTTGTGTGCCTCGTACGCGCTGTCAGAAAGTCCCCTGAATATTACGCCGAGATTCGATGTAGGGAAGTTTCCGCCTGCCAATGCGCCGCAGTTAATTGCAACTCCGCCGGTCAGCTTGTCCATGTGAGCCTCCTCGCATATTACGAGGGTTATAGGTGCCATAAACGCCATAACCGTGAAGAATGTCGCTCCCATTATCGAGAGTATCACAGCAACGATGAACAGCGCGAACGGAAGAAGTCCGGGAAATTTCCGGCATGAATAGAGCAGAGAGCCGGAAAGTTTTTCGAGTGTCCCGTTAATCGCTGCGAAGTTGTAGAACAACGACACCGACAGTATCACGAACATCGTGTTCACCGGCCAGAAGCCTATAACCTGCGCGGGTCTCAATCCCATAACGAAGCACCCTATTATGTACGCGAAGACCATGCAGAATAGTCCCGTGTTTATCCCTGTCTTGTAGCCGAGAATTATTGCCAATGCTATGCAGGCTACGATTATGAGGCTCAATGTTCCGCCCGTCATGATTACTCACCCTCCTTTATTCCGAGAAGCTCATACGGTATTGTCCGCGTCATGTGGTATATATGCTCCTCTGGTATCCCGTTGTCCGCAAGGTACTGCATGTACTCCTTGAGTGCGATTTCCCAGTGGGGATTTTCCGTTTGACCTCCGTCAGTGTCTACCATGACATTCTTGTAGCCTACCTTCTTGATGATTTCGAGGTTGTCGGGAAGGTTGGACTTGTATTTTCCTCCGCCCATGTTTTGAGCGTAACAGCGTTCGAGGATAACGTCGTAATCCTTGACTATTTTCACTTGGTCATCGTGGGACATTCCGACGATCCACCATTCTGGGTGAGTGAGAACTATCTTTTTGACACCCGCATTCCTCGCCGCCTCAATCACAACAAAGGCTTCCTCCGGCGATACATGGGCTGTTCCGAGAACAGCATCATAGTCCTTCACCATTCGGAAAACCTCAAGGAGCATCGGTACGACCTTCCAGCCTGAGACAATATCGACTCCAGACGCGGGGTCTTTCCCCATTTTGCGGATATGGTTCTTTGCAGACTGAGTTGGAAGCCATACGACTTTAGCACCGAGCTTCAAGGCAGTCTCAACCGCTGAAGGATTTATCCCGCCGATGACCCTGTTCATTGTAACAGAGCCGTACATCGTGAAGCCCGTATTCTCCCCGTGAAAGCGTCTGACATATTCATTCGTGAGATACGCCCTGTTCGCTGTGAAACCTTGATGCGATTTTATGACGATTGCGCGCGCACCGACTCTTATTGCGGCGTCGGCAAGCTCGAAATCGTTGTAAGCACGAAGACGCAAATCAGGATTCGTGTGAACGTGCATATCGCATACGCCTTTCAATGATACTTCTGACATCGCTTTACCCTCCCGTGTTATGTTTTTTGAAATTGGGCGTATTATAATCACAAACAGCTATCACCGAAAGAGAAAATTTCTGTTACCATACATCACGAAAACTGATTGCGAGGGTTAAGAGTTGGACATCAAGGAACTGAATTACATTGTTGCGATTGCTGAGGAAGGAAGCATCTCAAAGGCTGCTGAACGTCTCTTTATGGCACAGTCAGGATTGAGCCAATTCCTTCAAATACTGGAACACGAGGTAGGCAGCAAACTTTTCATAAGGACATCAAAGGGTGTAAGACCTACGGAAGCGGGGAGGCTCATGATTGAGTACGCATACAGGGAGCTATCCGAGTATCACCGCGTGAGGGACGAGATTCAGGACGTGAACAACCTCAAGGGCGGCCGCGTGATTATGGGGATAAGCACGTTCAGGGGTACGTTCTTGATGCCGCCGGTGCTTGAGGCTTTCGGGCGGGAATTTCCGGGTATCCATGTCGTGATCGTCGAGGCAAATTCTATGGCACTCGAAGGAATGCTGAAGAATGGAACTATAGATGTCGCGCTGATTATACTTCCGGCAAAGATATTGAAACCCGATGATGCCGAGTTCGTAATGCGTGATGAGATTTGCATTGTGGCAGGAAAGAATCACCCTGTTCTGAAATATTCGCGTCCATCGCCTCCTCACTCAAAGTCAGCAATCGAGAAGTACATCGACCTCAGAGACACGATAGAGTTTGAATACTTACTCAGCGATTACGATACTATTCTTGGGCGCGAAAGCAGAAGGATTTTCCGTGAACATGACCTAATCCCGAAAGTTTACAACGAGAAACTCACGGCGTTCATGGCCGCGTCAATGGGAGCTGCGGGGCTTGGGATTGCGTTCACGTACTACTGCGCTAAGAGGGCCTACCCTGACGCTGAATTTCTCTCGCTTGGTGAGGAAGGGACGCTTGTTGACTTGGGTGTTTGCCTCGCTCCGGGACGCTATCACTCAAAGGCTGCTATCGCTCTCAGGGATACGATGTTCCGGGTTCTTGGCGGAAAAACGCTTCCTACTCTGCTATAATTCAATCATCAACTGCAACAAAGGAGACGCTCGAAATGGCAGTACCCAAATATTATGAATTTTTCCCTGTAATTCTTACTTTTCTGGGAGATGGGAATACACACACATCAGAAGAGATTCGATCACATTGCTCTGATGTCTTTAATTTATCAGAAGAAGACAGAAATGCAAAAATCCCTAGTGGAAACAAATTGATCGTAAGCCGCATAGGGTGGGCAAAAACTAATTTGAAAAAAGCAGGCCTAATTGATACACCAGCTCGAGCCATTTGTATGATAACTGAGTTTGGGAAACAAACGCTGGGAAAAGGTACTGATTGCCTGACTTTGGAATATGTTCGTCAGCTTCAGGAAAAGAAGAGCGACATGCTCCCTGCTCCTGCTCAAGAAACAGTTTCCACGTCAGACGCTCAAAGTCCTATAGAAGCGATCGACTATGCGATGGCACAGCTGAAATCAGAGCTTGCGGATGACCTTTTGGCAGAAATCTCGAAAATGGACGAGTATGATTTTGAGAAGCTTGTCGTGGATCTTCTGGTGAAAATAGGATATGGAAAACCTGAACAGAATAGCGATGCAGTAACGAAAAAATCTGGCGATGAGGGAATTGATGGTATCGTTAAAGCTGACCGACTGGGCTTCGATGCTGTTTATGTCCAAGCCAAGAAATGGAAAGAGAGTTCCTACATAGGCAGGCCAGAGGTACAAAAGTTCCTGGGCGCACTTGTTGGTCAAGGTGCAACAAAAGGATTGTTCATTACAACAGGTCAGTTTACCAGCGGAGCCGCTGATTTTGTAAAGAAGCAGCTTAACCATAAAATTGTACTGATAGATGGAAAGCAGCTTGCTGAACTTATGATTGAGTATGGACTTGGAGTGACTACCGTTGATACGCTGAAGATCCAGCGCGTTGATACGGATTATTTTAGTGCGGACGATTAAAGCCCCGTCTGCTATAATTCAATCATTTCAATTATCGGGAGGAGATTCGATTCATGTTCAACGGCGAGGACTTCATCACCGCAAAAGGCGTAACCCTCTCCCGCGAAATCTCAGGTGAAAGTAATTTGTGGGTGCGTCTTTTCCTAGAGGGTGAAGGTGTCGTCAGCCTCCGCTCAATGAACTTCAAGGGCGACTCTGAGCCGTTCGTATGGGCAATCTATCACTTCCAAAAAAATTCCAAGAACGCAAAGTATTACGTCAGAGATATTGATGTTAAAGATGACATGCTCGCTCTGAGACGAAGCCGTGAAACCATAAGTACCGCCTTCAATTGGGCAAAGCTCCTCGAAAAATTCATGCCTCATGAACAGCCTGATGATGAATTGCTCGGAAATCTCTACTGGAACATGAAGCTCTTGACTCAGCCGTCAGTGCCGTACTATGTGCCTAATTGGCGGTTCTTGTGGCAGTGGATAGAGCTGTGGGGACTCGCTCCTGATATTGTGGATTTTCATGCGTCAAATAACTTCAACAATGACGAAATTTCTCTCTTGGTTCAAACATCAAGCCTTAACTCGAAAGGGGTAATCAAGCTGTTCAACAGTCCTATAAATTCTAACGTCCGCGAAAATACTTTCACCATAGCCGCAGAGCTCGCCGCGAAATTCCTCCGTCAAATATGAATCGTATATCACAAATCACGCCCCTAAACTCTCAAGCCATGAGGGAAGCGCAGGAAATTCAAGCCACACTCATAAAACCCGAAGGAAGTCTCGGAGAACTCGAACGCCTCACAGTCCAGCTTGCGGGAATCACAGGAAATCCACGAAACTCAATCCCACGAAAAGTGATATGCCTATTTGGTTCTGATCACGGCATATATGATGAGGGAGTTTGTTCTTCACCGCAGGAGTTCACGCGGAAATTGATGGAAGTTTACGCGGGAAGTCAAAACGGGGGGATTAACGTCCTCGCACGTCAGGCAGACGCGGAGTTGAGAGTTTTCGACTTGGGTGTAAAGGGTCTCGTTGAGCATGAGAACATAATCACCCGAAAGTTCCTACCCAATGGAACGGCTGACTTCCTTCACGCTCGCGCAATGAGTCCTGAGATAGTGAGGGCTGTGATTTCGTTCGGGATTGACCTTGTTCGAGACATGAAAGCTGAGGGCATCGGTCTAATCGGTACGGGCGAGGTCGGAATGGGCAACACTTCACCCGCATGTGCGTGTATCATGGCCGGATTGAGGTCTCGTGATGCCGCACTTGTCGGACGAGGCGCGGGACTCGATGACGAGGCATTTTCACGGAAGAAGAACGTCATACTTTCCGCGCTTGAATTTCATTCGCCGAATCTCACCGACCCAGTGAACATTCTCTCATGCGTCGGAGGTCTCGATATTGCCGCAATGACGGGGGTATTTCTCGGTGGCGCGATTTACCGTGTTCCCGTTCTTGTTGACGGTGTGATCTCGATTGCTGGGGCGTTGATGGCATATATGATTGAGCCAATGACGATGGAATACATGATTGCTTCACATGAGTCGGCTGAACCTGCTTATGTCCGCGCGGCTGAGGCAATGAATCTTTCAGCTCCCTTGAAACTAGGAATGAGACTCGGTGAGGGCACGGGGTGTGCAATAATGATGCAGATAATTGATGACGCACTCGCTATAATAAACACGATGGGAAATTTTAACGATGGGAGTTTTGAATTATGAAAGAAATTCTTGTAGTCGATTGCCAGTACGATTTCATTGACGGAACATTAGCTTGCGGACACGCTGAAGAGGCCGTGAAGAACATCATCAAGTTCATCAACGACAACCCCGACGCGAAGGTCTACTATTCTGCCGACAACCACAGCCCAAAGCATTGCAGTTACATTTCCAACGGCGGAACATGGCCGGTACACTGTCAGGCAGGAACTCACGGTGCGGAGATTCACTCATCGTTCACCAGCGGCATCAAGAACCCTGCACAGCGTCCCAATGATGAGACGGTCTACTACAAGGGTGAGAATGACGGTGTGGAAGAATACTCAGCGTTCGAGGCAACGAACAGAGCGGGTAAAAAGCTCTGCAACACGATTGGCCATGAAGTTATAGTTACGGGGATTGCGACGGAATTTTGCGTCAAAGAAAGCGTCCTTGCACTCTTAAAATCGGGGCGCAAAGTTACGGTGAAAGCTGAGATGCTAGGCTGGGTTGACGAAAATAATCACCGTTCAACACTTCAGGAACTCGCGGAAATGGGGGTAACGGTTGCGTGATTAACACCGTCATATTCGATGTCGGGAATGTTCTCGTTGATTTCGATTGGGAGGGCTTCATTCACCGAATGTTTCCGGGACGCGATGAGCTTATTGCGGAACTTGACGTTGCAGTATGGGGAAGCGGAAGATGGGACAGGCTCGACGCTGGTGACGACCCCGAAGAAGTCTTCGCCTCAATAATCGCGTACTCCCCTTCGCACGAGAAGGAACTCCGGAAAGTCTTTGCGAACGTCGGCCAAACTCTCAGGAAACGCGAGGCAACTCCCTCATGGCTAAAGAGTCTGAAATCGCGGGGCTACAGGCTTTTATACCTCTCGAATTACTCCCGCTATGTTATGAACTGCAACCCTGATGCCTTGGACTTCCTTCCGTTGATGGACGGGGGAATATTCTCATGCGACGTTAAGCTCATAAAGCCCGACCGAAGAATCTATGAGGCACTTGCGGAGAAATACAGCCTCAAACCGTCCGAGTGCGTATTCATTGACGATTTGGAACGCAATGTTAAGGCTGGAAGGGATTTCGGGTTTCACGCGATACAGTTCGGGACATTACAGCAGGCACAAATGGACTTGGAGAAATTGTTAAAGGAGGGCTAAAGTTGAAGAGCATACGTACTAATTTGTGGATAACGGGCGGAATATTGATCGCTGTAGGAGCGTTGATGATGCGCTATCCTATTGAGGCCATAATGTCAGCGGGAATAATTCTCGGAATCGGCATCATTGCGTCGGGGATAAATCATGTTTCGGGTTGGTACTTCTTCGGGCTGAGGAGATTTCTCGTTATGGGGATAATCGACATCATAGCAGGGCTGATTATGGTAATTCAGCCGGGAATTTCAGCATTCGTTCTTCCGTTCGTGATTGGGCTTTGGCTATTTTCGGAGGGAATTTCGAGGACTTGCGCGGCGTTCTGGCTTGGAGGAGCTGGAGTGCCTTGCTGGTGGTTCGTACTGATTGGCGGGCTTGCGATGGTGCTGTTCGCGGTGATGATGTTCGTTTCGCCACTGAGCAGTACATTCTCGGTGATGATGATTCTTTCGGGGGTGCTGATTGCGTCAGGTGTGCTTGCGTTTGTTGAAGGATTCTTGATTTCGCGCTGATATTTCGGGAGAATGGCCGTCCCTCGTGAATGGGGGACGGTTTTTTTGTCAGCGGAGAAATATTTTTACCCGGTTCGTATACTCGTCAGACTCTTCAGCAGCATATTGAATCTCTGACGCTTCAGCCTTAAGGATCGAATACGATAATCTGTTGTCAGACTCTCCCGGGTTCATTGCCTTTCCGTCATACCTTGCATCGAAGCAGATTTCCCCGCTCTCCTCAGAGTACTCAATGGCCGCGTGAACGTTCCTGACTTCCGGCAATGGTAGCAGGATTTGCAGCAACAGTTCCTCGAAGGCAAGCTGAAGCCTGTTGCTGAGTTTTCCCGAAATCATGTTCCTGTGGCAGAACGCATCAATCCCTGAAACAGTACCCGGAAAGTCAAATGTCTTATCCTTGACTGTGAACTCGTAGACTTTGAGCCTGTGCAGGAATCTCCGTGTCCTCTCGCGCTTTGGGTTGCCGAAAATCTCATCAGGAGTTCCTTCCTCGTAGATGCCTCCTTCGTCCATGAAGAAGACTCTGTTGCATATCGCCCGCGCAAAGTTCATCTCGTGGGTAACAATCATCATCGTCTTCCCTGAACGTGCAAGCTCCCTTATTACCGCCTGAACTTCGCCCACCATCGTGGGATCTAACGCACTTGTCGGTTCATCAAGAAGAATGACATCGGGATTCATTGCGAGAGTCCTAGCGATTGCGATTCGCTGCTTCTGTCCGCCCGATAACTGGTCGGGATAATTCAGGTACTTGTCGGGAAGCCCAACTTGCCGCAATAACTTCATTCCGTTTTCGTATGCTGACTGCCTTGTCTCACCCTTCAGTCTTACGGGAGAGAGCATGATGTTTTCGATGACAGTAAGATGCCCGAAAAGGTTGAACTGCTGGAAGACCATTCCCATCTTCTGCCTTACTTTGTGAACGTTGCACTTGGGGGCAGTGATTTCCTCGCCGCCGAAGAAGATTTTTCCACCGTCAGGACGCTCAAGGAGATTGATGCAGCGCAGGAGGGTTGACTTCCCTGTTCCCGACGGACCTATCACAGAGATTACATCGCCTGCGTTGATTTCAGCGTTCACGTCAGAAAATGGCGTAACATTCGGGTAAACTTTCTTCAGATGCTCAAGCCTAATCATGGTTCACTTCTCCTTCCGTCTGAATGCCTCTCAAAATATCTTCCGGTTTTCTTCTTGACGGTGTTATGTGCCTCTCAACTGCGGCTGTTACGAGGTTGAGTATTCCGGCGAGGACAAAATATATCACCGCAACTGCTATCAGCGGGAAGAATGCCTCGTATGTCCTGCTCCTCACAATGTCGCCCATCTTCGTCAAGTCTTGGACTGCTATGTACCCTACAACTGATGTTGACTTTATGAGCATGGTAACTTCTTCTTTCAGCGAGGGCATGAAGTGTATTGCTGCCTGCGGAAGTATCACCGTGAAGAAAGTCTGCAAGTCCGTGAAGCCGAGAGCATAGGCCGCCTCAGTCTGCCCCTTGTCGACAGCCCCCGTACCGAACGTCAGCATTCTGTAGACCGATGTCCCGAAAGTGAGAGTGAAAGCGATGATTGACACGACGATTCCGCTGATGTTGACATGGCCGAATATGATGTAGTAGAGAATCATCAGCAGTACTACGATCGGAGTCCCCTTGATGAGCCAGACGGAAAATTTTGTTACTGCGTTGGCAATTACGCTCCCTGTACGGCAGAACATGAACGCCGTGAAGCCCAGTAGCATTCCGAAGAATATAGATGCCACTGTGATGAGCATGGTATTCGCTATACCTTCGGCAAAGAGCTTCCATCTTTCCTCGCGGATAAAAGTCTTCCTGAAACTTGAGGCTATGTCGTCCCAGAATGACGGCTCATCATCGTGTTGTGATGGTGAAACTGTAGATGCTTGGACTGGTGAGGCTTGCTGTATTGCGTTCTTCATTACGACGAAGATATTTCCGTTGTCGGCGTTTTTGTACGAGAAAAGTACGCTTTCCTCACGTTCCTTTGTGCGTGCGATTGATGACGCGGCAAAATCACATTTCCCGGACTGTAACGCGGGTATCATTGCCCCAAACGACATAGGTACAACCTCAAGCCCGTAACCGTAAGCTTTGCAGAACATCACGGCAAGGTCAACGTCATAGCCTGCGATTTTCCCGTCCTTCATGTAGGCGAAAGGTGCCATCGACAAATCAACAGCCAGCTTAAGAGTGCCGTTAGGATTCGGGAGGCTGGAATAATCATCAATGACGCGCTTGCTTTCATCTTTTCCGAACCATTTTTCGTCGACCTTCTGAATTGTCCCGTCGTTCCACAAAGGCTTGATGAACTCGCTGTACTGGTCGCAAAGTTTCCTGCCCTTTTCGGTCTTTGGGAATATCGGTGCCAAATAGCCGTATGTGAGATTGCCGCCGAGCTGGGTTATGTCGTCGTTGTCGATCATCATGAACCTTGCTATAGCTATGGTTGTGCATATCGCGTCAACTTTCCCGGCCTTCAGTGCGGTCAATGTGTCGGTTACATTCTCGAAGTACACAAGCTCCGCAGTAGGAACGTTCTCTTTTGTTACGGCGGGAGTTACTGTGCCTGTAACTACGGCTACCTTTTTCCCGGCAAGGTCTGAGATGTCGCGAAGTGCGGCATGTGATGACGGTGCTTCTTCATGCTTCATTACGACAAGAACGCTCCCTGTTACGGCGTTGGGGACTGGCGAGAAAAGCACGGTTTTATCGCGCTCCTCCGTCCACTGTACACTGTAGGAGAAATCGCACTTCCCTGTCTCCAATGATGAGAGGACACCGTTGTGGTTCGTTACATCAATCTTCAGTCCGCAGCCTTTTGACTTGCAGAACATCACAGCGAGGTCAATATCGTAGCCCTGAATCCTTTTGTCCTTCACGAAAACGAATGGCATCAAACCCTCTGTAACCGCCATCGTTAGAGTTCCGTTCGTTGCTGGGAGATTAGAGTAGTCCTCCGTTACCTGCTTGCTCTCATCAGTGCCTGTGATCCATTTTTCCGTGAGCTTGTCCATCGTGCCGTCATCGCTCAGGGTCTTGAGGAATGAGGCATATTCCCCGCAAAGTTTCCGGCCTTCGTCTGTCTTCGGGAACATTGTTGTGTGGCGCGTTGTGTTCACGTATTCCGGAATGTAAGCCAGATCGTGATGAAGCTGTATTATGTTCTTGGCTGTGGGAAGGGCACAGTAGAAAGCATCAATCCTCCCTGACCTCAGAGATGGGAGAATGTGGCTCGGCGAGTCGAAGAATAATATATTGACTCCGGGTATCTTATCCTCGATTTTCTTTGCGCTGTCTGAACCGATGAGGAGGCCGACTTTCTTCCCATTGAAATCCGAGACCTTCAAGCTGCTCACGCCTTCCGAGTATGAGTCCTGAGACTTTAGGGCGACGAGTACATTCCCGGCTTTTATGGTGGGAGTTGACGTGAAGATTGTATTTTCCTCACGCTCGGGTGTCTTGTTCATGGACTGTGAGAAATCGCTCTTGCCAGTTTTGACGGAGGCTATTGCGCCGCTCAGTGTCATATTCTCGATGACGAGCGAGTAACCTTTAGCCTTGCAGAACATGACCGCCAAGTCGACATTATGCCCCACAATCCTGTTGTCCTTGACGTAAACGAACGGAGGAAACTGCGCATCAACAGCCATTCTGACAGTACCATTGCTGCCCTGCAGGCTGGAATAATCCTCGACGGTCTTTCTGCTGTCGTCAGCACCAAGCCACTTGTCACCCAGAGCGTCAATCGTCCCGTTGTCCCACAGAGTTTTGAGGAATGCGGAATATTCGGCGCAGAGCTTTTTCCCTCGTTCTGTGTTCGAGAACATCTGGTAGAAATACGTCTCACGCAATGGAGGGTTGATGATTTCTAGGCTTGTGTCCTCATTAACCATGATGACGGCGGGAGGTAGCGAGGTTGCCAGAGCATCGGCTTTCCCTGTTTTGAGGGCGGTGAGCTGATTCGTCAGGGAGTCGTAGTAGGCGAGTTTTGCTGACGGGAGTTTTGCGGGAACGAGAGTCTCGCTTGCTGTCCCTGTCTGTATGGCTATGGTTTTCCCGGCGAAGCTGTCGAGATTCCTTCGTGATGCTGAGGGCTTGGCGGGCTGTATGTCAGATTTCAGGCAGGCCATGACCGAGCTGGCCATGCAGTAAGGCTCGGAGAAATACACGGCTTCTTCGTGTTCTTCTGACGGAGTGAAGTCTCCTGCAAAATCCACTTTCCCTGAGAAAATCGCGGGCATCATAGCGTCCCATGTCATAGACGTAACCTTGAGGCCGTAACCGTAAGCCTCGCAGAATCTTGCGGCAAGGTCTAAGTCAATCCCGGCTAATTTCGCGCCCTTGTAGTAGCTGAACGGTGGGTATCCTCCTTCTGTTGCGAATGTTATTGTGCCGTTTTTAGCGGGAAGACTCTTGAAGTCGGGCGGAGTCTTTGCGTTTTCGTCAGCACCCTGCCACGCTGAGAGTATAGCGTCAAGTTCACCGCTTGCCTTGATTTTGCGTATATACTCGCTCATCTCATCACACAGCTTTTTGCCCGCTTCTGTCTTTGCGTAAACGAAAGAGTAGCCGAAAATTTCACCGACAGGCTCATCAATGGCGGCAAGTTTGTCATCTTCAGCGGCCATGAGAGCAAGAACAGGCGAATCCACGAGGAAGCCTTCAATCTTGTGAGTCTTCAGGGCTGAAGCTAAGTCCGGGTAAGTGTTGAAGTACTGTACTTTCGAGTGCGGGAGATTTTTCGCAACCCATTCTTCCCAGTCAATTATACCGGGCTGCATTCCTATAGGTTTTCCGTCAAGCTCAGAGAGATGGGAATATTTCGGTCTTCCCGCCGATGCTTCACTTTTCGTTGGGATGGATTCACTGTCAGCTTTAAGGCAAGCCATTATGGATCGGCTTTGAACGTAAGGCTCAGAGAAATATACGGATTCCTCGCGTTCTGTTGACGGTGAGAGGTTACCCCCGAAATCGTATTTCCCTGAAGCAAGAGCCGGGATAATCGCGTCCCATGCCATAGGAGCAATCTTGAGGCCGTAACCGTAAGCCTCGCAGAATCCCGCCGCAATATCAATCTCGATGCCTACAATCTCGCTGCCCCTGTAGTAGTTGAATGGGGGATAGCCGCCCTCTATTGCCATCGTTAGAACGCCGTTAGCTGCCGGGAAGTTCTTATAGTCCGGGAGGGTCTTTGCGGATTCGTCTGTGCCTTCCCATTTCGTGATGATGGAGGCTAGTTCCCCGCTTGCTTTGATTTTGCGTATGAACTCGCTCATCTCATCGCAGAGTTTCTTCCCCTTGCCTGTTTTTGGGAAGCAGTAAGCAACGTCATATGTCCTGCCGATCTTCTCATCAATCCTCGCAAGATTAGAATCTTCAGCGGCCATGAGGTTATACACAGGCTCGTCAACAAGGAATGCCTCGATTTTGTTGGACTTGAGAGCCGCGCCAATATCCGCAAAAGTGTTGTAGTACACGGCCTGAGAGTGCGGGAGGATTTCCTTCACAATTCTCGCCCACTCAGCGACTCCCGTCTGAAGCCCTATAGGTTTCCCGTCAAGCTCTGAGAGCCTGGAATACTTCGGGATTCTTGCGGTGGTCTCAGTTTTCGCGGAAGGCTGTTGCGAGGCAGGCTTCTTTACCAAGAGAAAGCTGGCGAGTGAATACAGAGGCTCAGAAAATCTCACGCTTTCTGCACGTTCAGGGGTTACTGTGATTCCGCCCGCACCAATGTCGCATTTCCCTGAACTTACCGCAGGAATTATTCCCGGGAAGTTTATTACGTTGAAGTCAGGTTTGTATCCTTTTTCCCTGCAGAAGCGGACAATAACATCGACGTCATATCCCACGAGCCTCCTGTCTTTCATGTAGGCGAACATCGGGGTCTCATTGTCTATGGCGATACGGATTGTGCCTTTTTCCGCCGGAAAATTGCTATAATCAGGGATGACTTTCCTGCTCTCGTCAGTCCCTGACCATACCGCGCGAATCTCGCTGAGAGTCCCGTCAGACTTTATGCGACTGAGATATTCGTTCATCTCGTCAAGGAGGGGGTTGTTCTTGACGGACTTGGGGAAAAGAAAAGCGGTCTCAGAGTCTCCCAGAGTTTCAGGTATGTGCGTTAAGTCTGGATTCGCCCTCTCGAACTCTGTTGCTATAGTCTCATCAATCGCGGCAGCGTCAATCTTCCCTGACGTGAGCGAGTTCATTACGTTTGCGATAACGTCAAAGTACGCAATCTCCGCGCCGGGTATGTTCTTCTTCACCATCTCATACTGCACCGATCCTGTGAACACTCCGATGCGTTTCCCGCTGAAGGCCGAGAATTTCCCAGTGTCAGAAGGCGAGTACATATCCTCACGAACAATGACCACAGGCTCAACGGTGTACAGGACATCGGAAAACTTCAGGCTTCCAGAATTTTCGCGTGAGTAATACAGGTTCGACAGTGCAACATCGACCTCGCCAGCTGCAAGAGCCATCAAGAGTCCGCCGAAATCGTAGACTTTCACCTCAAGTTCCGCGCCGATAGAGGCCGCAAATCTCCGGGCAAGCTCGACATCAAAGCCTGTTATCTTGTTGCCGACGTAAAAGCTGAACGGCACGACAAGCCCCGTAGTCCCCAGAACAACACGAAGCTCCGATTTTTCTGGAACATCAATATCAGGCATTTCCTCATTTCCGTCATAGACCCAGCGTCGTATCATGCTGTTGATCGTACCGTCAGACTTTGAGCGTGCAATGAAGCTGTTGAACTTTTCCTCAAGGCCGGGTATTGATGACGTTTTCGACAGTCCCGCGCCTATCCTCACACCTTCACCAAGAGTGCCGGGAAGAATCTTAACGCCTTTAAGCCCGTTCATGATGTCATAATCAGCCTCGTAACGATTCTCAACGAATGCGTCAACTTTCCCGCTGAGTAGTGCCGCGTATCCTCCAATCTTGTCGGTGAAGTATCCTTTTTCCGCGCTGGGGAACTTGGCCTTAACAACATCAAGCATTGCGCCCCCAACATCAGTGCCTATTGTGTATTCGGGGCTGTTGAGCTGTGAGATTGATGATACTAAGTCCTTTCCGTGAGAAGTTTCGAAAGCTGATATTAGAATTATGAGAATGAGGAGAAAATATTTGCTGTGCTTCAACATGAATCTTTATCTTCCTTTGAACGAATTGCCTTGAGTATTTTCGTGATTATAGCATACAGTTTTCCGCTCATTGTCCCGTAAATTTCCGCAAGTTGTATAATGTCTCGGTAACAAAAAATCTTGAGGAGGCAATTCATCAATGCAGTACGGAAAAATTGAGGCACTCTTAGGCTCAGAGGCAGAGTCTCTCTTAACACACGAATGCAAGACGATCAGCAAGGAAATGCTCTCACTTCCCGGCCCGGATTTCGTTGACCGCGTAGTGAGCATGACCGACCGCCCCGTCCCCGTAATGCGCGCAATGCAGACTCTCTTCTCGCATGGCCGTCTCGCTAACACGGGCTACATTTCGATTCTCCCTGTCGATCAGGGCATCGAGCATTCAGCCGGAGCATCATTCGGCCCTAACCCGATTTACTTCGACCCAGAGAACATCATCAAGCTCGCAATGGAGGCTGGCTGCAACGCCGTCGCAACAACACTCGGTGTACTCGGCGCAACCGCCAGAAAGTATGCCCACAAAATCCCGTTCGTCCTCAAGCTCAACCACAACGAGCTTCTTACCTACCCCAACCAGTTCGATCAGGTGCTCTTCGCATCGGTCGAGCAGGCATACAATCTCGGCGCAGTCGCAGTAGGCGCGACGATTTACTTCGGAAGTCCGGAGTCAACACGCCAGATTCAGGAAATCTCAAAGGCTTTCCATCAGGCTCACGAAATGGGAATGGCCACGATTCTTTGGTGCTACCTGAGAAACTCGGCCTTCAAAGTCAAGAACGGTGAAAAGGTTACGGATTACCACGCATCAGCGGACTTGACAGGCCAGGCAAACCATCTCGGCGTTACGATCGAGGCCGACATCATCAAGCAGAAACTCCCGGAGAACAACGGCGGCTACCCTGCAATGGGCAAGGGCTACGGAAAGACCTCGAAGGAAATGTATGACAAGCTCACGACCGACCACCCAATCGACCTCGCACGCTATCAGGTCGCAAACTGCTACATGGGGCGCGCAGGACTCATCAATTCAGGCGGAGCTTCAGGCGAGAATGACTTGGCTCAGGCCGTTCGCACCGCTGTCGTAAACAAGAGAGCCGGAGGAATGGGACTCATTCTCGGTCGCAAGGCTTTCCAGCGTCCAATGAGCGAAGGTGTCCAGATCATCAACGCTGTACAGGATGTCTATCTCTGCAAGGAAATCACAGTGGCGTAATCTAGCCATAAAAATGCCCCTCTGTTATTGCAGGGGGGCTACTTCGTATTCTCCCAAGAGTTAGGAGGAATTTTTATTCCAAGCTAGAGCTTCGAGAGAGCTTTCTTCGCGGGGGCGTAGTTCGGATTGATTTCGAGTGCCTTGTTGTACCACATCTTCGCGTTGCTCTTTTTCTTGAGAGCGCGTGCAACCTCTCCGGCCTTGTATGCCGCGAAATAATCATTCCCAGTCTCGTCAAAGAGCTTCGAGTACTCCCTGTAGGCGGCGGCAGTGTTGCCCATCTTTGAGAGCTTCCTGTGCTTTGCCTTTAGATCGTCCTCATCACTCTTGCTCAGTCCGTAGGAGCTTATTACAGTGTCGAAATCCGTCGAATCATTCTCGAACGCTGCACTATTCACCTGACGCGATGAGGCTGAGACTGTTCCTTCATCATTTTGAGGGGCTGAAGCTACCAGAACTTCATCGGAGGCTTCGGTGGCTTTCTTCTTTGTGCCTTTCTTTGGACGGTTCACTGTCGCGGAGCTTCCTCCAACTTGCTCATCACTCTTGTCGCTCTTGCCCTTGCTCTTGGCTTTCTTGCCCTTCGTCTTCTTGTCAGCTTCGAGGATCTTCGACAGCGTGTCTGTTCCTGTGAGTTCCTTCTCGATTTTGGGAGCCAATGACATTACAGCGTTCGCCACTGCCGTTCCCTCAATTCCGCCGAACTCGGAATTTTCAACGCCCACACCGTAAGCACTGAGTGCCGTATCAGACTTGCTGGCATTACCATCCGCCGTTTCAGCAAAAACTATCTCACCAGTCTCCACCTTAACGAGCCTGACATCAAGTGTAGCCTTGACCTTTTGATTCCTTGAGCCGACACTCACAGGAACAACGAAAAGAGGAACAGCGACTCCTGACGATGCCCTCGCAAGGTTCGTTATCGACCCCATGAGCATGTAGTCGCAGCCCGCAAGTTTTCCGACTTCAGCCGCAGTGTCCTCGTCGACAAGCCCCGACATTCCGAGCCTGAGTTCCTTCATGACATCTTCGAGTTTCTCGCGCTCAACAAGCATTATTCCCTTCGACTTGAAGAGCACCCTCCCGAATATGTCCGTGATTGCCGCCGCCATTCTGTCAGGAACATCGTATGTCTTGCTGTCGAACCTCATGATTCCGAGCCTCACGCGCTCAAGCCCCAACTCATCAGCCGCAAACGAACACGCCGGAATTGCGAGGAGTGCTATGACGATTAGTGCCGCGAATTTCTTGTATCTTGACATCTTCACGCTGTCCTCCGAATTATTCCCACTCGTACTCTTTCATCGTGTTGATGTGCTTGATTACGGCATTTCTCGTGGCCTCAGCAAGTATTCCGCCGTATGACCCTCCGAGCGCGCCGATCCCGAATCCCGCGTAGTATGCCGCCGCACCGCCGCCCTCACGTTTCGCGCTTCCCGTCTCGCTGTTGACGTAGACGATCTCGCCCGTAGTGTTGTCGATGATTCTGATGTCGAGCGTAACATAGCCCGTCTTCGCCGCCCCTGCAATCCCGACGAGCTTCAGAGCCCGTTCAGTATCTCTTTAACATGAGACGTATGAACACCAGATTGACCAAT
>CALGGR010000210.1 GCA_937915755.1 uncultured Fretibacterium sp.
CCGCAATTTCTTGCATTCCTGACTACTTGTTATATCTGCACCTTTTCTGTTGGTCCATCATAGTTCATTCAGTCCGGAGACCATCCAGCCTCTAGATGCTACGCTGCGAGCAGAGGAAAGTGCTCCCCCAAAATTGACTCATCGAAATTCGATGTCTCCTTCTTCCGAATTGTTACGTATAAAACAAGTAAAAGAATTTAATACTTGAACACTATTCCTACTATTGCTGAAAATGCTATCCAGATTACTGGGTGCAACTTCTTTGTGAACGCTATTGCATGTGTGAATGCAAGAAGCACAACAGCCAGTATCACTGCCTTGATGTTCACACTCCCTGTGAAGCCACCGAAGAAGAACACTACCCTCGCCAATATCAATCCTGCTGCCGTTATCATTGCAGAGCTCGCCGGCCTCAGTCCATAGAATGCACCCATGACATATCTGTTCTCGTGAAAAGCATTCAAGAACGCTACAACTAGCAATATCACTATTATGCTCGGTGTAATCAGCCCTGATGTCGAGATTATTGCTCCGGGGATTCCTGCCGTTATGTAGCCCGAATACGTCGCCATGTTCACCCCGATTGCCCCAGGCGTACTCTCGCTCACAGCTATCATGTCCGCTAATTGCTGATGCGTGAACCAGCCCGTCCTGTCCGAAATACTGTAGAGGAAAGGCAGCGTCGCCATTCCTCCGCCTACCGCGAATAATCCTGTCTGGAAGAACTCCCAGAATAATTTGATGTAGATCATGACTTCACCATCACTTTCAGGATTACTCCCATCATTCCAGCCATCACTACAAATACTACTGGGGACAAGTTCAGGAACACTGAGCCGGCTAGAACCAGTAAGTATATTCCGAACGTCCAGCGGTCGATTATTGCCTTGCTGAAGAGTTTGATTACTGCGTTGAAGATTAGTACGCACACACATACTCGTATCCCTGCAAAAGCATGTTTCACCCATTCAAGCGATGAATACGCCTGTATCACTCCGGCTAACAACGTTATGATTATCACTGACGGGAATACTACTCCCAATGTCGCAATTATTCCGCCCAAAATCCCTCCCGTCTTTCGGCCGATGAAAGTTGCTACATTGACTGCTATAACTCCGGGGGTGCATTGACCGATTGCGTAATAGTCTGCAAGTTCTTCTTCCGTTCCCCACTTCTTGTTCTCAACGATTTCACGCTGTAGTATCGGCAGCATTGCATAGCCTCCTCCGAATGTTACTGACCCGATTCTCGCAAACGTCATGAAAAGTTCCCACAATAATTTTACGTTCAATACATGATTCCCCTTTCTATAAGTTCCATATTCCTCGTAATCCTACACTGCCATCATCATAATATAACTCCACAGAAATATGTTCATCAAGTCTATATCCCAATCCAAGCTCATGATAATAATTTCCCAAGCCAAACCTCCACCTCGCATACGGACGTCTGATCTTCAGCGGAATGTAATCCAGCCTCATGAACGTCTCGCCCTCAAGAGGCTCGTACTCTATACCTGCCCAGAAATTCTCAAGAAGCTCAAACCTTGTCCCTGCGCGGAAATTTACTCCGAAGTCATCAAGCTCGAATACTAACTCACCGTAAACTTCAGGCGCGAGATTCACTTCCCCTATCCTCCATATCGGCCTGAATCCAAAGAATGCTCCTGCCTCCGGATAACGTCCCTCCAGTCCTGCATATGCCGATACCCACATGCTGAACATTATGCTTCGGCTGTCCACTATCGCCTCTATGTCTGAGACTTTTCCAGGATTGAATTTCACTGAGACACTCGCTTGAAGATTATCGACTGCGTTTCGTTCCTCAAGATATTTCCTCGCAAGCTCCTCCACTTCATGACGGTGGATAGCTGCCCACTTCACTGGCAGTCCAATTAGCGGCGAAAGCCCGGGGAGTATCCTTGCCTCTAAGTCCGAACGGAACATTACCGGGATTGTACGCGAATATAGTACTGGCTTAACCGCTAGTATCATCTCACTTGATGGCCGGAACGAAAGGTTGATTGACGTTGATGCCGGAGAGATATATATCTGCTGTGTGAACTCCCAGCCCGGTAATCTCTCATGTACTATCCTGCTCACTCGTTCCCGCAATTCTACGTCTGCCCACGTCAATGCACTCTGCGGCACTTCTCCAGCCAGCCTTGAAACTTCCTCTGACATCCCGGAAATATCCCCGCTGAACCACTTTAACGCAATTCCCCGAAGTTCTGGGAGGATCATATGGACTTCTGGCTTCGGGGAGGCTTCGTTTTGAGTGAATGACACTTCGACCTGTGTGTGCGCACTAACTCTCACTGAATAGCCCGCAAATAATCTCGACGCTACTAACTCCAACGTTCCCTCACGGTCCGTCATCGCATCGTTGGGTATCTCATTCCATACCGCGTTCAGACTACGTTCAACCGCAGGAGAAAGCCATTCTGGAAGCCCATTCAACGTCAGAGCTTCACTGGATGACACCATGAGAAATATTATCGCTATCAGGCTAGAACATTTCACCAAAACCGAAGTATGTCCTGTTCTCGTCCTCACCCTTTGCATAGTCGATACGCAAATTTCCGAACGGCGTCTTCACACGAACTCCTAAGCCGTAATCATCGTGGTAGTTGCTCCAGTCCATCGTCACGTCTGCATTGCCTATATCATAGAAACCTACCAGGGATACCGCTGAGGCTACAGGCACTCTCAGCTCAAAATTACCCAAGTAGAAATTACTGCCCTCGAATGAACGTGAGTTATAACCCCTGAGCGTGTTCATTCCGCCTAGTGAGTATCGCGCAAACGCTGGAAGTTCGTCCACTGTCGATGAGCCTACCCTGACTCGTGCCGCAAGAAGAAACGGGTTCTCATCTGACCACGTCCCTCCTATGTCCGCAAATCCCTCAAGTACACTGTTCAATGGAACGTACAATCTTGCCTGCGTCCAGTACTTCAAGTAGTCATACTCTCCGCCAAGCACCTTCACTGCCTGCTCCAAGTTCGTGTCCCATACAAAGCCCTTCGAATATGGCGCGTATTCATCACGCTTGTCCCACGTCAATTGTAATTCTACTGTCTGATTCACTCCGTCCCACATCGTTAAATCATCAATGTAGCCGGGTATTGCCCGCTGTACGTTCGTGTATTCCGCGTCCTCTCGCCTCAGCGTAAGGAACCAGCTCCAATCCTCGTTGCTGAACTTCTTGCCTATCCCTGCGAACAGGCTCAGCGTTCTCTCGTCAAAATCAAACTGTCTGCGGCCTTGACGGTAATAATATCGCTCGTCGTATGTACGGTATCTTGCTCCGAAGCGCCAGCCGTATGTGTGAGCATCCATGTAAGGACTTGAGAGCGTCGCCCAGTATGTCGATTCATCGCCGGCATTGAAACCGACTTCCAGGTTCAAGCCTCTTCCGCCAAGATTCGTGTCGCTGTACGTCAGTCCTCCTGATAATCCACTTTCCGTTCCGTAGCCCAAGTTCAATCCTACTGAGGCTGTACGCTTCTCCTTTACCGTCAATATCAAGTCAACTATGCTGTCGTCATCTTCGGGAACATCGAACGCTACATTAACGTCCTCGAAATATCCCAAGCCTTGTAACTTTCCCAGCTGATGGCGGAATTTCGTTACGTTGAAGATGTCGCCTTCCTCAAGTTTCAGCTCACGGCGGATCACGTAGGTCTTTGTCTTTGTGTTTCCCTGTATCATTACGTCCTTTACGCGGGGTTCGAGGATTGTTACGTAGATGTTGCCGCCGCTGATTTGAACGTCTGAGACACGCACCATTACATAGCCGTCCTTGTGGTATTTCTCCTGGATTCGGTCCAAATCATTCCGGAAGAATTGGCGATTGAACACCGTGCCTTCCTGCGAGAAGACTTCCTTCATGAGCTGGTCCGACGTGTAGAGTGTGTTCCCTGTGAATGAGATGCTCTCGATTACCGGGTTCTCTTGAACTGTGAACGTTACTGAAACTCCGCCGCCCTCGTCCGAGAAATCCGCGTCTACAAACGAGAAGAATCCCTGGTTGTATATCGCCTCAATGTCGCTGAGTATCCTGTCGCGGCTCAATGTCGTTCCTGGCTTGGTGTCCACTACGTTCAGGATATATTCTGTCGCTATGTTCGGGTTCCCTGAGACGCCTACTGATGTTACCTGCCTCACTGGGGGCTCGTCCGCTACTGATACTGACGCTAAAAGAAATATCAACGCTATCGTCAAAAACTTCCTCATACTTCTTGCTCCTCTCACTTTATTATTACGGATTTATCGTTCTTCAAGGCCCTTTGTCCTGTCTGAACGAGCGAATATAACTTGTCATATGCCACGGTCTTTGTTGGGGCTGAGGCTTTGGGCTTTGACGCGGATTTTACGGGTGGTGTAGGGGCGGGCTGTACTGGACGCTTCATGGCTTTAGTCCGGGATTTCCTAGGCTGTGGTTCGGGCTTTACCTGCGGCTCTGGAAGCATCACGACTTCCGGCATTACAGGCTCTGGCTCGATGACAGCCATATTATCCCTGGACAATGGCATTACAGCTATCATTACTATCATCACTGCGAGGAATATTACGCGTGAAAATGCCAGCAAAAATCCTGCATTCTTCCTCATATCTTTTGGGCGCAAAAACTCGCTTCGCAAATCCTCAAGGTCTGCTCTTGCGCATTCTGCGTCCATGTATGCACTCTCTACTGCTCCGGAACTATAGGCGCTCTTCATTCTCTCAAGCCATCGGATTACTCCATCGGCTCGCTTTTCAAGTTTATGCACCTTCAATTCCCAGCCACCCCCTTATTCTCATTATCGCGCTTCGTCTTATCCTGTACACATGGCTGACATCCAGCTTCTTCTCTTGGGCTATGTCCTTGGGCTTCTTTCCCTCGAAGAATAATGCTGACAATACTTCCGCTTCACGGCCTTCAAGACGCGATATTGCCGTCTCAGCATCAAGCCATTCATCGCCCTCGGATTCAGCATCGTATTCTACCTGCAAATATTCATCGGGGACTGGTACGGGCGCTCTCTTCTCTGAGCGTTCCAGCATGTTTATGATTTGTCCGTGTATCCTGTGCCAGGCGTACGTCGTGAATTTGTAGCCCTGTTCTGGCTCGAACTTGTCCACTGCCCGGATTAGTGCAAGCATTCCCTCCTGGATTATGTCCTTTCGAAGCTCGGCATCATGTGCGTGAATCTTTCCAGCTATCCAGAATACCAATGGCCTGTATGACACTATCAACTCCTCACGCGCTGTCATGTCCCCTTCTGAGCAAAGCTGCCATAATTCCCGCTCACGTTCGGGGGGTAAAGAGAAGCTCATTTCTCATCACCCCATATTCCTGGCCTTATGTGGCGGTCATCGTTCGTGAATGAAAGGTAACGGCGTCCTCCGACTATCTCGATTCCTGAAATTGCGCAGTTCGAGACATCCATGTACCACGTGTGATGAGGGTCCAGTCCCATTATTACCGCGTATAAGGCTCGCATTATTCCGCCGTGTGAGACCGCTACTATTCGCTCGTATGGGCTCTCAAGCATTATTTCAACCGCACGCGATAAACGGGCTTCAAGTTCCGGCCATGTCTCAGCTCCTTCAGGCGGATTGAAGAATGGATCTTCGCGCCACCTCGAATACTCCTCACTGCTCTCGGCTTTCAACGAAGAAAATGAGCGGCCTTCCCATGAACCGAAGTTTATCTCCTCCAGTTCCGGCAGAATTATCGGCGTCATGTTCAGGGGAGAGGCTATGGCTTCGGCTGTGTATCTCGCCCGGTCTAAGGGACTGGTGTATATTACTTGCGGCGGCCATGATTTCAGGCGCTCGGACAAGAGATATGCCTGATGCTTCCCTTCGTCCGTGAGCTGAACATTCGTTCTGCCTTGAAAGCGTAAGGCTTTGTTCCATTCCGTCTGACCATGCCTGGCCAGGATTATTCGGCGCTCCATTCTTCGCTCCCCTTCGTTTTCTGGATTTTTTAATACGTAATTATAGCATGTGGTTAGTCGTTCTGTTCAGAGCGGTGTGTTATTATTGTGCAAAAACATTGGAGACGGTTCTATGCTTTTGACACAAGAAGAAAATGCTGCACTGAATCTAAGGGCCATGTATCAGGACTTCGGATACAAATTCTTCAGAATGAGGCGCTTCGAGGAATATGATTTCTACGCGGGGAAGAAGGACTTCCTTTCCTCCGGCCATATCCTCACGTTCACTGACTTGAACGGCAAGCTCATGGCTCTTCGGCCTGATGTTACTCTCTCCATCCTGAAGAATGTCTCTCATGGGAAATATTACTATGATGAGAAAGTTTATCGTGTCCCAATGAACTCCGACAGTTTCCGCGAAATTCCTCAGGTCGGCATCGAAAATATCGGCCAACTGGAGGCTGATGACGTCAGGGAAGTACTCTCACTGGCCATCGTCAGCCTCGAAACTATCGCTGAAGGCAGGGACTTTGTGCTTGATGTCGCTGATGCCGGTATCGTCGCCGGACTCGTGGGCGGGGAGCGTGGGTCTGAGATCCTTGCCTGTCTTGGCGGGAAAAATGTTCATGGACTCAGAGAGCTTCATGCCCCTGATGAGTTAATCGCTCTGGCTGAGAATCCACCCGATGAGCTTGAAATTCTCGGCAACCTGAATTACAGGCCTGAAATTCATATCGACTTCTCTGCCGTTACGAACCTGAGGTACTACAATGGGATCGTCTTCAAGGGCTACATTGAGGGATTTCACGAAGCTGTCTTGTCGGGCGGTCAGTATGATATGGGAATTGGCTCAAGGGGCATGGGCTTCGCTGTCTATCTCGATGTCATTGGTAATTGGAGGGGTGGGAATGATTAACATCGCTTTGCCAAAAGGAAGATTGGGCGAGAAGGTCTATGGTCTTTTTGAGAAGGCTGGGTATGAATTTGAGGGAGTTCGTGAGGCTGGAAGGCGGCTCGTATTCATGAATGAGGAGCTTGATATGCGATGTTTCTGGGTCAAGCCTTTTGACGTTCCCGTTTATGTCGAACGCGGGGTGGCTGATATTGGCGCCGCTGGGAAGGATATTCTCATGGAAAAGAATCCCGATGTTTACGAGCTTCTTGACCTTAACGTCGGAAAATGCAGAATGTCCGTCGCTGGCCTTGAGTATGGGGATCGGTATGGGAATGGGAACAGGACACTGAGGGTCGCTACTGAGTTCCCGAATATTGCGAGGGATTATTATTCCAAGCTTGGCCGCGAGATTGACATCATAACTCTCAGAGGCTCGCTTGAACTTGCTCCCGTCCTGGGACTTTCTGACGTTATCGTTGATATTGTCGAAACCGGGAGAACCCTCAGGGAAAATAATCTCATGGTAATCGACACTATCGCTGAGTTAAGTGCAAGGTTAATTGCCAATAAGTCAGCATTCAAATTCAAAAGCGAAAAGATTAACGAAATTATAAGGAGGCTACGTCTAATTGATTAAAATCATCACAGCATCGCAATACTCACACAAGCGTGAAAGAGCGGTCATCCCCCCTGACGTCTCAGAAGCTGTCCGGAAAATTATCGCTGACGTGAGGGCTCGAGGGGATGCGGCCTTGAGAGAGTATGCGAAGAAATTCGACGGCATTGAACTTGAGAGGCTTGAAGTTTCGGAGGAAGATTTTGAAGAAGCCAGCAGGGTCGTCGGCCAAAGATACATTGAAATCCTGACTAAGTCAGCAGAAAACATTCGAGCGTTTCACAGCAGGCAGTTACGTGAGGGATTCATGTTCTCCCCGGGCGGGGGTGTTATTTTGGGACAGAGAGTAATTCCGCTTGAGAGGGTTGGGCTTTACGTCCCCGGAGGCACTGCATCGTATCCTTCGAGCGTCTTGATGAATGCTATACCGGCGAAAATCGCGGGCTGTGCGGAAATCGTCGTCGCGACTCCAAGGCCTTCAGCACAAATCATGGCCGCTGCAAAAATCGCGGGTGTTACGAGGATGTTCAGGATTGGCGGGGCACAAGCTATAGCTGCGTTGGCTTATGGAACTGAGACCGTCCCCAAAGTTGACAAGATTACGGGGCCTGGAAATGTTTATGTTGCAGAAGCGAAACGTCAGGTTTACGGCGATGCAGGGATTGACATGATTGCGGGGCCGAGCGAAATTCTGATCATTGCGGACAAGAATAATTTTGCGTCTCACATTGCCGCTGACATGCTAGCCCAAGCTGAACATGACAAAGACGCAACTGCTATACTCATCACAAACTCCAGGCGCGTCGCGAATAGTGTCAGCCGTGAGATTGAGTTACAGATTGAGGGACTTGAACGCCGAGGCATAGCCAGAGAAGCAATCGACAAAAACGGCGCAATCATAATCGTCAGGAGCATCAATGATGCCGTCAGCATTGCAAACGAAATCGCACCTGAGCATCTCGAAATCTGCGTTGATGAACCATTCGAGATGATGACTAAAATCAGGAATGCAGGAAGTATTTTTATCGGCAGAAATTCACCGGAGGCATTGGGAGATTATTACGCCGGGCCCAATCACGTGCTGCCTACTATGGGGACGGCAAGATTCTCAAGCCCGCTTTCCGTTGACGACTTCGTTAAGAAATCACAATTCATATATTACCCGGCTGGGAAACTTTTTGAGGCATCGAAGGATATTGAGGATTTCGCAAAGTCCGAAGGCCTGACAGCTCATGCCAGAAGTATCAGCATACGGAGAGAATGAATGTTCACACGAAATGTTACAGTAATGCCGTCTGACGCAGGCGTTAACGGGAGGATTAAGCTGAGGAGCCTGCTCAATTACTTTCAGGACACAGCGGGGCTGGCGGTTGTTGATGTTGAAGGGACTACGACGGAATTGCTCGCACGAGGTTACGCATGGGTGCTGATGAAGTATGAAATGGAGTTCGTGAGATTGCCGCCGATGCTGGATGAGAGTATGGAGATTTGCACTTTTCACGACCCCAATCACGGCTACAATACACTCAGAGTGTTCAAAGTATATTCACGCGGGGAGCTTGTTGTGTCAGCAAAAACTTCATGGCTCTTAATCGACGTAAATTCAGGCAGACCCGTCAAACCCCTGGCACATATACCTGGCATCGAGAATATTGGTGAGGACGAGAGAATTTCTGCAGACTTCCGTGAAATCCCGGACAGTATGGACATCACACGCACCGTCGAAATCCCCGTAATGTTTCACGATTTGGACTACAACGGCCATGTCAACAACGCTGTTTACTTCGAGTGGGTTCACGATTCATCGCCGGTTGACTTAATGACGCACTCACTCCGGACAGTGTGTGCGAGTTTCAGGTCAGGGGCTAAATTGGGCGAGAGGGTTACGCTGAGTTTCGGAGAGTTTTTGCCGGGCGGGGCTGTTGTTTGCAACATTAAGCGTCCCAACGTCAGCAGAAACAGCGCGAGTTTCCTTTGTGAATGGGGTGAAATTCATGCCGAGTAATATCGTCATAGTAGGAGCGGGAGAAGTAGGAAGAAGCGTCGCAAAAAGACTTTCTTCTGACGGCCACAATATCTACATCGTTGAAAAGGACGAGGCAAGGGCCGCATCGGCGGGTGAGGAGCTGGATGTTGAAGTGATTCGCGGCAATGGGGCGAGGCCTCAAGTTCTGGCACTGGCTGATATAGTTCCTGGCGGTGATGTTGATGTTTTCATTGCGTGCACGGACAGGGATGAGGTGAATATGCTGTCATGCTGGATTGCGCGCAACGCCGGGGTTCCTCAGGTAATCTCACGGACACGGAGCCTTGAGTTCACGGATTCGCCGGAATGGGGAAAGAAGCTCGGAATTGACGCGATGATCTCGCCGGAGCGTTCTATTGCGCGGGAGATTCTGGGACTGTTTGAGGTTTTGGGGGCTACTCATACGGCAGAACTTTTGGACCGTCAGGCAGCCCTCTATACCCTCAAGATTTCCGAAGATTCACCGCTGAATGGCATGGCCCTCAAGGACATCCGGCAGAAATTCCCTAAGCTCGTCGCAGTCCTGGTATACGTCGAGCACGAAGATGGCGTATCCGGTGTTCCCAATGGCTTCACGGTTCTGAAGGCCGGTGATGTGTGTTATGCCGTAACGTACAGGAAGAGCGTCGAGTTAATGCAGGAGTTGTTCCAGCCTGGAACTGCCGGAAAAGCAAAGCATGACGCAGGAAAGATCTTCATCGTTGGCGGCGGAAAATTGGGGACGCAGATTGCATTGATGCTGAAGCGCGATTACGGGAACGTCAGCTTACGCATAATCGACAATGACAGAGACCGCTGCAAGAGACTTTCTGAGGAGTTCGGCGACGCTTTGGTTATCAATACTGACGGCGCGGATTCCAGAACTCTCGATGAAGAAGGCATTGACGGGGCTGATGCTTATGTCTGCGCTACTGATTCTGATGAGGTGAACATGATTTATTGCGCTCTGGCCAAGAAAATGGGCGCAAAGAAAACTATCGCAGTAGTCAAACGAAAGGACTATCAATCCCTCATCGGCTCTGTCCCGGTTGATGCTATAGTCGACCCAAACGCATCGCTGGCTAACGTCATACTCAAGTACGTCCGTTACAAGAATCATGCCCTGGCCTACAGCATGATGGAGAATATTGGCGCGGAAATGCTCGAAGTAGTGCTGTCTGAAGATGTCCCCCTTTGCGGCAAAACTCTGGCGCAGATAAAACTCAAGAAGGGAGCGGTAGTGGCGTTGATTGGACGCAAAAATGAGATTCTTGTGCCCGATGGCTCGACTTACCTTCTGGCCGGAGACCATGTGATACTCTTCGCATTGACTGATATGATGCCGGAGACAGCAAAACTTTTCGGGGCTGAATTTTTGGTGAACGGCCATGAAGATTAGGATCGTCCTCAGGGTATTGGCGTTCATATGCCTGGTAATCTCATGCGCCATGATACCTCCCCTTTCCCTCGCAATATATGACCGCTCAAGTGATATTGCCGGGTTCGCAGTGTCGATTTCAGCAGGATTAATCTTCAGCGCGTTGATGCTAATCGTAACAGGGAAATCCAGCGATAACTCTATGGGAATCCGTGAGGGATTGGGTGTTACAGGCTTCTCGTGGATTATAGCATCGTTAATCGGAGCATTGCCTTACTGGACTTCAGGGGAGATTGCCAGCTACACGGACGCTTTCTTCGAGAGCATGAGCGGTTTCACAACGACAGGTGCCACGATACTGAATGAGATTGAAGCGTTGCCGCGAGGATTATTGCTTTGGCGTTCACTCACTCACTGGATTGGAGGCATGGGGATTATAGTCCTTAGCCTCGCAGTTCTGCCGTTCTTGGGAGTTTCTGGAATGGAGATGTACAAGGCCGAAGTCCCCGGAGTTACAGCAGGAAAAGTTACGCCGAGACTTCATCAGACTGCCATAAGCCTTTGGAGCGCGTATGTGATATTGACACTCAGCGAAACCATAATGCTGATGTTCGGGGGAATGTCGCTGTTCGATGCGTTCTGCCATTCTTGCAGCACCATTGCAACAGGAGGCTTCTCAACCAAGAACAACTCAATCGCATTCTTCCCAAGTGCTTATATCCAGTGGACGATTATCATATTCATGTTCCTTTCGGGTGTGAACTTCTCGCTCTACTTCATGTTGCCGCAGAAAAGGTTTCATGACATCTTCGCCGACGAGGAGCTTTCAGGTTACGCCAAAATCACGATAATCTCAAGCGTCGCAATAGCTTTGTGCCTTTGGTTGACGGGAGAATTTGACGCGATTGAGTACACAGTAAGGCAGTCGTTCTTCCATGTTGTGAGCGTGATGACGACGACGGGGTTCGTTGTTCATGATTATGACCATTGGCCGGAGTTCACGAAGTTCATCATCGTTATACTCATGTTCATCGGAGCGTCAGGAGGCTCAACAGGTGGAGGTTGCAAGGTCTCACGCTTCATAATAATCGGCCGTCAGCTCAGAATGGAAGTCAAGAAACTCCTTCACCCCCGCTCAGTTTTAACCCCGCGAATGGACGGAAAGCCAATCCCGCAGTCAACAATGGATTCAGCCGGAGCATTCTTCATACTCTACATGATAATCTTGACCGTTGCCACGCTGATTACGACGGCATTCGGGATAGATATTCTTACGGCTTTCACGGGAGTGCTGACGTGCTTGAGCAATGTTGGGCCTGGATTGCATGGTCTTGGGGCGGTTGAAAGTTTTGCGCACTTGCCGGTGTTTGTGAAGTGGCTTTTCTCGTTCTGTATGCTCGCGGGAAGGCTGGAACTTTTCGCGGTGTTATTGCTCTTTCTCCCCGAAACTTACAGAAAGTAATGTACAATATCTCAGAATGGAGATGATTGAAACGTGTCAAACCAAAGAAACGTTACATATAATGTGAAGATACAGGCAAGGCTTCAGATAATCTCATTCCTTACAGGAGCTACGACGATGATACTTGAGCTTGCGGGTTCGAGGTTAGTCGCGCCGTTCTTCGGGACTTCGCTCATTGTATGGACAGCGTTAATCGGTATCATAATGACGAACCTTTGCTTCGGGAACTGGCTAGGAGGAAGCGTTGCAGACAAGAGGCCGGAAGGTAAGCTGCTGGGGCGTATACTGATGTTCGCGGCAATAATAATCTCGGTAACAGCGTTCGCAAGCAACTGGATTTTAACCAGCATTCAGGCCCTTCACCTCAACCTCTATGTCTCAGCAGTTTACTCAGCGGTGTCAATCTTCGCGCCGTCGAGCCTTTTGCTTGGAATGGTCTCACCGTTTGTTGCGAGGCTTGCAATGGAGAACGTTCAAAGCAGTGGTGCAGTAGTCGGGAGACTTTCTGCGTTGAACAGCGCGGGGAGTATTCTTGGGACGTTCATGGGAGGCTTCGTGTTGATTTCGCTTTTCCCTTCCGGAGTAATAATGATGATAGTTGCGACGGTAGTAGCGTTGCTGTCGGTCTTGGCTTACACGGGAGCATGGCGGAAGATAATCGCTGGGATAGTGTTTCTTTTTCTGACTGGAGGGGCAATCTACGCACGAAATAACGGCCTGCCATTCTCGCCCATTGGAGAACAGCTTGACACAGCGTACAACCACATCTCAGTGGCCGAAAGCATTGACCGTCGGAACGGAAGACGTGTCCGCGTAATGGTAACAGACCCTGATTCAGCGCAGTCATTGATGTACTTGGACAACCCGTCTGAACTTGTGAGCGAGTACACGAAGTTCTATGAGTTGGCGTTCCATTACAAGCCCGACGTTAAGCGAGTGTTGATGCTCGGTGGCGGAGGCTACAGCGTCCCGAAATACATTCTTGAGAACCACAAGGAAGTCTCTCTCGATGTAGTTGAGCTTGACCCTGGGATTACGGATGTAGCTAGGAAGTATTTTGCGCTTCAGGATGACCCTAAACTCCAAATATTCCACGAGGACGCCAGGACTTTCCTTAACCGTGCTGGAAGCGAGAAGATTGAGCCATATGACGCGATATTCATGGACACTTTCAACTCGGCAATAGTGATACCGTTCCAGTTAACGACGGTAGAAGCTGGTTCAAGGCTGCGAAAGCTGCTGAAGCCTGACGGGGTTCTCGTTGTGAACATAATCTCGTCAGTATACGGGCCTAAATCGGGAGTATTTCACGGTATATACAAAGCATTCTCGCAGTCATTCGGTACAATGATGATATTTCCGGCCAATGCTCCAGACCCTAAATATGCGGCGGCATTGCAGAATATAATGCTTGTAGCGGGCGACAGCGTTCCAGAAGCCCTCGCATCGGGTGATAAGATTTCAGCGCTGCTTTCACACCAATGGCTTGAGCCGTTTTCGCCGGACCCTGTAGTTCCTGCGTTCACGGATAGTTTTGCGCCGGTTGAGAGATACGCGCTGATACAATGAAGGAGGTCATCATGAAGAAGATTCCGGAGAAATACACGCAGTTGCCTTTAATCCCAGAATATATACTCCTTCCGTTATGGTGCATATCGCTGACATGGCCGAACCTGATATACTCCGGCGTAATGTTCGCGGATACCCTGCATATTCTGAAGTGGACGGTTACGGGAGTCCCAGTGGGAATAGCAGCGATAATAGCGGGATACAGGATTATTCGCTATGGGAGCGAGCGCGTGAGATTCAGGATAGATCTTTTCGCGGGAATATGGCTGTTTATACTGGTATATTGCTCACTGATGCCGCTTTGGGTGAAAATAATGTCGCCGACAGCGTTTGTACTTGAGATGCTATGCTTCGTTACAGTGTGGGTGTTCTATGTGCTTAGCGTGTCATCGTTCCCTGAATGGGGATTGCGGCCAGTCTTAATCCTTGCGAACCTGAACGCCTCAATCAACGTACTCTTCGCGGAATTGCAGATACGGGACATGAATAACCTTGCATTCTTGAGGGGGACGATATTCGCAGACTTGCAGAAATTCAGCAACATAATTCTCCCGACTCCCGGAAACTACATCGGCAACACAGCCCAGCAGAACATGTTCGGATTATGGGTGGCAGTTGCGACATTGGGCGCGATTTATCTTTTTTCCTGCGAAGCCCGGCAGAACGGCCGGAAGCTCTGGTATCCGGTAGCCTTTATCTCGTTCGCCGTAATCGTCCTTAAATTCGCCGTAACAAATTCGAGCGTAATAATGGGAGTAATAGCGTTGCTTCTGATCCTGGGAGCATTCGTGAGCGTTTGGAGACTAGGGAATGACAGAAACGGATATTTTGCTTGCTTCGTGCTAATATTGATGTCTGTGAACTTCTGGGGACTGATGAACTCTACGAGCCGTTCAGCAACGATAGCGTTGATTCTAGGCTTGATAGTGATGTTTATATCGACGCTTAAATCCGGGCGTGATTATGCAGTCCGATTCGGTGCGGCAATGCTGGTGATAGCGTGCGTATTCTGGGTATCGCTTTACTCGCCTCGTTCAGAGCAGATAGTCGACAAGACCGTCGAAATCGTCCAGAATGCTCAGGATATAGGCCGTCGCCGCGGAATATGGATGACATCGTGGTCAATGTTCCAGGAACACCCCGAAGGCGTAGGAATCGGGCAGTACAAGTGGCATTACCTCGAGGGTCAGCGTGCTGGTTTCAAGAACGTCAATGCTGACTGGTACAGGTGGCAGTACACGCACTGGGCGCACAACGAGTTCCTTCAGTTCTTCTGTGAGGGCGGAATTATAGGCGGCTCGTTATTGCTCTTAATGTGGCTGACATGGTTTATTCCTGTTTTGCGCGGGCTTTTCAGGCGGAATCGCAGTATGTGCAGAAATTCGGTGTGGGCAATCTCGCTCGTAACGCTGGTAACATTCGCGGCCATTTTCACGCGTCCATTCCACCGTATCGAGAACATGGTCTGGATAACGCTGGCATTCGCGCTTTCAAACCGAGAGTTCTTCTCCGAAAAATTCTCACTCGAAACTTTGCGAACTTCATCGTCACGGAAACTCGTCGGAGCAGTCTGCATAGTTTCATCAATAGCAGGCTTCGTTTACATCTCAAGCGGCATCTACGGCAATTACGTCCTCCGTCAAGCCTTATCGACGCAGAACGAGCCGTTACAGCTCTACTATCTCAACGAGGCCCGGAAGCATCCGATAGTCCGGGAAGATGCGCTGCGGAATCTGGGCTACCATTACATGCAGTTGGGTGAACAGACGAATAACGGCCAGACCTTGATGCAGGGCTTCAACATATTGTGGGAGCATTTCAACCGTGAGCCTCGCTCAGAGGACATAGGCCGATTGCTGAACTTTGCGCAGCGTTACCAGTTAGAGTCAGTAATCCGCGAGATAGCTTCGTACTTCAAGCCCGGAGAATATCACTTAAAGCGCGTGCCTCAGAAGAACTCCGACGGAAGAACCATCCCTGCCCTCCTGATGGTAAATGGACCCGGAAGCGATGACGACTAGACGGGCCTTCACGCTGATAGAAATCCTCGTTGCCGTATTGCTCACAGGACTTTTGACCGGTTTGGCTCTAGCACCTGTAGCAGTTACGGTAAGGCGGGTAGTAGAGACGCAGGAGGAGTACACGGATATAGCAGCGCTCTCTCGTACGATGAATTTCATAGCGAGGGATTTGAACGCAGCCATGAGACTTTCCCCGAACGTATTGACGATAAAGGACCACGAGACATTGGGCGGAAACGACGCTGATGTCCTCATGACGATGAGCAGCTCGCCGACAATCCAGAACCTCCCAGCCGGAACAATCACCTACAAAACCATAGAAGGAGGACTGCTTCATGACGATACCCCCTCGGGATTATATCGCTGGATAACGCCGGGAGCCGAACCCAAAGACATTGACCCCGACAAACTCAACCCCGAAAGTGGCCAGCTGGTTTTACCCGGAGTGAACGAGTTCTGCGTAGAAGTCCCCACGAATGATCGCGAGGACGACAACAGGAAGGAATACACCGGCCAGTTGCCTGCTGGAGTTTTCATCAGGATAGGACGTGGAGAGAAAGACAATGATAACCATACCATCGAGAGCATTATCGCGTTCCCGTAAAGGCTTCGTGCTGGTCAGCGTGTTGCTGCTAGGCACAGTCCTGATTTCATGTGCAACGGCATTCACGTGGTTCGTTCGACAACAGGTGAGAAGCACAGGGCGGGAGATGATGAGCTTATCCGACCGTAGCATGGCCCATGTAGTAGTGAGCAATGTTGTGATGTTACTGGGGAAAATTAGTTCTCAAAGCGATTGTGACAGCTTGACGCAGCGATGGTACCAGCCGTTTGTATTTGCAGTTCCAGACGCCGGAATATGGGTAGTCCGGGTAACGCCGCTGGATGACAAGATACCGTTGCGAAATTTGTTCTTGCCAGACGGAAATACATTGAGGCGTGAATTTACGGAAGTATGGCGTGAAATGTGGGACAATCTGAAGCATCGAGAACTTGAGTATTTAGTGCTGGATTTTCTGGACAAGAACAGCCGGGCTCGAATGGGAAGCCATGAGGAGGACAGTTTCATAAATCGCGGGCCTTACGAGATCTCGGAGCTGTTGCTGCTAAGTCCCGACATAACCACCGATATACTCTACGGCCATGACGGCGAGCTAGGGCTTGCGGATTATTGCACGATTTACAGCGAGGGCAAGATAAATCTCAATGTAGCACCCGTTCATGTGATGGAGTTGATACCGGGCCTGAACGTTGGAGGATTAGCGCAGAGCATAGCGGATTACCGTGAGGAGAACGCGATAAAGAGCCTCAGCGATGTCCAGAAAATACCCGGAGCAAGCGCGAGAACCTCGAATCAAATCATGAACATAGTAGGCTTCAAGAGCCGATATTTCAGGATAAAGATAGAATGTATGGATTCAGAGGGCGAAGGAGTATCATCGTATAATATAATATTTGACCGTACGACCAGGCAGATAGTCAGTTGGGAGGAATCATGAGGCTACGGAGTACGAACGATTACAGCACAGCAGAATATCGTCGGGTAATCGAAGTGATGCAGACGTTCAATGACGAAGAGACCGGCATAGAGCAAACAGCGAAGCGCCGGGCAGTTAGAATAGTGACGGAAGGAACAGGCAAGAACACGGTAACGCTGGTTCCGATGAAATCATTGTCGCTTGAAGATTTCGAGTTTCCGTTCCAGAACACGACGAAAATCCGCGATGCATTGAAGTTGCAGGTAATGCCATTCACAGCGGCAGGGGAACTTGAGATATTCCCGGTAATGCTGTCGAAATCCGGGCGTGGCTCAAGCGGCATAGTATGGTACGTATCACCTGAGGAGCTGGATGTCCCTGATGTATCCGGCAAGATATGGCCCTCACCGCTGCCTTTAATCTCCGGGCTTTCAGATTATGGCGGAAACGGAGTAACGATGTGGCTTGATGAGGAAAATGTAAGCTCAATCCTGTGGCAGTCGAA
This sequence comes from uncultured Fretibacterium sp., assembly GCA_937915755.1. Classification (GTDB taxonomy): domain Bacteria; phylum Synergistota; class Synergistia; order Synergistales; family Aminobacteriaceae; genus JAFUXM01. The sequence goes on from CALGGR010000210.1 coordinate 17,854, forward strand.
CCGTCCAATAATGTACCGCTGGAAAAAATATTCTAATGACGCCGAATCCCGGGAGCTTTCATGGTATGATGCCTACTGCTCAACGCGAGAGTTAGAGCGAGGCGGAAACTTCGTGATGAATGCGGCAAACGGCGATTATTCTGGCGAAGATTTCCCGGAGATAGTCAGCGAGAGCGTAAAGCTATGCCCTTGGATCTCAGGCGTGAATCTGTCGCGAACAGTCCTGGAAGGAGCCAGAGACTTAGAGCGGACATTAAAGATGCTGACGAAGGTCTCAATATGGCTCATAGTGATATTGTCAGTGATACTTGGAGCAGAGTTTGTGAACTTCCTTCATGTTGACGGCGAGGTCCAGAAGGTACGTACAAGGAGCGAGAGTTATTACCGCGAGACGTTTGACCCCTCACGAACCGGACGCATAGCCAACCCTGTGAATTTAGCCAGAGACAGGATAGCGAGCCTTACGGGAAAGTCAGAGGAAGGCCACCCATTGGACGAAGTTCTTGCAGACTTAGGAGAAGTATTCGGCCAGGTTTCAGGAATAACCATCGACACGATACGCTATAATGCAGACGGAATAGACTGCGTAGGAGTAGCGCCAGACATGACGACGGCGTTGAACTTCCGTAAAGCATGGGAGGACAAGGCCAATCTAGTGCAGGTAGACAACACGCAGTTTGTGTCAGGAATAGGCTACAGGTTTGATTTGCGAGTGAGGTGGTAATGATGGACAGCATAAGGAGTGTATTGCGAGGCGAGGCAGCAGGTTCAGTGAAATTCGTTGCAGCAGTGCTTATAATGCTGATATTGGCAGTAGCAGTAATGACGCTGTCAGACTGGACATCGCAAGCCCGAACGAGTCTAGCCAGCCAGCAGGAACGATTGCGGACATTATTGCTTCTTGGTGACGAGTACAAATCCCTGGCGCCAATGAGTACCGGCAACCGTAATGAGAACGTAGATGTAGCGGCAGTATTTGCGCAAGTTTCTGAGAACATGGAGCTTGGAAGCCGTGTGAACAGGATCACCCCGGATGGCCGTAATCAGTCAGTCGAGATTAACCGTTTATATGCAGAAGAGCTGACTGAATTGCAGAGGCAGTTAGTTTCACGCGGAGTAAGATTCATAGCGGCAGAATTGCGAGCGTTGCCGGCGGGACGAGAGAGATTATTCACAGTATCAGCAATCATAGGACCTATATCATGAAGCGACTAATAGCGACAATAACCAGACTGATATTATTCCTGGCAGGACTTGGGATAGCCATGTATATGTTCCTGCCATACCAGTCAATCGGGAAGCTGGCGATGACGATAGCGCATGACCAGCTCCAGCGTCGAGGAATGCGTCTGAGTTACAGCGATGTTGTTGGCGAGGATGGTGGCTTCACGGTGAATAATCTGACGCTCTCAGGGATGGCAAATATCTCGCTAAGTTCAGTAACGATAAAGCCCGAATATCTCACGAGCCTTGCGACATTTTCCCCCGTATGCAACATAGCGTTCAAGGGCGGGAATATCCGTATGGGGCCAGTGATGAATTTTGGAGACGGAGGATTTTTGCTGACGGCCGGTAATGAAATAATGCTAGAGAATCTTCGGACGAACGGAGAGTTTTCGCTTTCCGGTTACATGACGGTAGACCCAGCGAGCATGAAGATAGGGCGAGCCGATGCGAAGCTTGAAGTCCCCGAGAATTTCGCGCAGAACATGGGAATGCTTCGGAACTTTCTCCCTTTAGTGCAGGAGGGAGATACATGGTATTTGAGGAGATGATGACATGAGGAAGCTTTATAGTTTATGGCTGTTAATATTGCCGTTGATACTGGGATTTTCAGTAGGAATGCTAGCTGATGCGGGGCTTGATTACGGCCTTGATGTTCTTGCAGGCGACAACGGAGTGAGCAACGCAGCAGTAACAGGAGCGCGTCTCGAGGAAAATTCGGGCAATGAACGCCGAAGCCTCGAGGGATTTCTATCGTCGAACCCATTCAAGATTTCACCCAGGCCATCAGACACTCCAGCACCACCGCCACCTCCTCCTGCAAAAGTTGAAGAGCCACCCAAAGCTCCCGACACAACGCTCGACGACATAGTTCTTCGAGGGACATTGCCGGGAGTTGGAGCATGGTTAGACGTTAAGAACGAGCTGAAGCTGATCCTGGTAGGCCGGGAGATAGAGAGCTACAAGCTAATCGCGGTGAATTACGGGGACGCAATGTTCAAGCGAGGGGACGACGACCCAGTGAGGAAGTACATAGTCTACGGACCCAGCCAAACGGCCTCAAAGCCCGAAGCACCATCACAACCCTCACGTCCAGCTCCTCAGAGGCCAACACCACCCCCACCCCCGAAGCAGACGGGGAACATAATAGCAGCGACGCAGAATGAGGAAGGACAAGTTCCAAGTGAGTTAGTGAGCAACTTGGTGCAAAATCCCTTCGACGAGATGAAGCGCATCCGGATTCGTCCGAACGAGACTGCCGGAGGCCTGGAAGTCCAATGGATACAGAATGACAGCCTTCTGAAGCGATTGGGTGTCCAGCGTGGGGATATAATCCGCTCAGTGAACGGCATCCCCTTCACGAACATGGGGGACATAATGAACTCGATAAACTCGCTAATGACAAGCGAGCGTTTTGACGTTGAAGTAACGAGGGGCGGGGAGAACACAGCTCTCCGGTACGTAGTGAAATGAGACATTCGGGCTTCACGTTAATGGAGGTGCTGGTAGCGACGGCAGTAGCAGGGCTTGTGATAACAGCGGGCTTCCGGCTGATAGCGATGTCGTACAGGTTGCTGGGAGAGATTCAGTGGGAACGCGAGCTAATCTCTGCGGCACAAGACATATGGCTTCGATTTCGTATAGATGCTGACATGCCATCGAGCGGAACTGACGACGAGAAGGGAATATCATGGCGAGCAGAGGATGAATCAATCCCTATTGACGAATACGAGCTGAAGTACAGGAAGGTAATAGTAACGATAGCAGACGGGCGTTCGACAGTAATTTATGTGAACGAGTGAGGCATGTTACAATATGAATCTATGTGAGTCAGTAACCCCACGTCAAAAGACGGGAGTTTGGAAAAAGTTCTTGCTGACTAGCCTAAGTCTTGAGGTAGAGACTGCGTTATCTGCGAATATATAGGTACCGGCGTACGCAAATCCTGATCCGCTGCACTAAGGTTTGTGGGTAAACAGTCCTGATGGGCAGGGCAGTGCTGCAAGGTAAGCAAACCGCAGGATTATAACTCTAGCAGGCGGAGGTCTGGTCTTTTTTACCCGACATTAAAGCCCGCTCGCCTTAGGCGATATAATAATAAAAAAGAGGGCGCACTTCATTCCCGCAGCAAAAGTTGTGGGTATCCGTGCTTAAAGTTCGATGATTGGAGTGTTCGGAATTGAATTTTAGGAAATTACCATACTGCATATATATACTGATGATAATATTAACGCTGTCATCAAATGCTGACGGAGCGACACGTCGTACCCAGCCTGCGCAGCAGAACGCAGGGACGCAGGCGCAATCTGGGGCAGGCGAAGCAATGAGTGCCGAAGAAGAGCAGAACCTCATCGAGGCAGCAAAGGAAATGCGGCGTTCCGGTCTTGTGCAGTTCAACTTCAAGGATATGGACTTAGTGAGATTCATGCGATTCATGTCAGAAATCTTGCAGGAGAATATAATCGTGCCTCCCAACATAAACAGCAAGATAACGATAATCTCGCCTCACCCGGTAACAGTGCGTGAGAGCCGGGAGATAATGCTTTCGACACTTCAGATGTATAATTTCTCGCTTCAAAACATGGGAAGCTACTCAATCGTAAGACAGGGCGGGAACAGTCCATCACCAAACGTATATCGAGGACGTTCCGGGCCAGGATTTGGCGAGGAGACGGTAACATACATAGTGCCGATAGATTACGTGACGATAGAGAGCATAGTGCCAGCGATACAGCAGACGTTTGGGCCAGCATTGATAGCGATTCCAGTTGGGAACGGAAGGGACGTATTGCTACAGGGGCGGGCGACAGATGTCCGAAAGGGAATGGAGTTGATCCGTCGAATGGACACTCCACAAAGCGCAAGGATCACCCGAACCTTCGAGCTGAAATACGGAGACCCTGCGACAGTAGCCGCCCAGCTCAACGCAATAGCCGGAGCAAATGGACCATTACAGGGACTTAACGCAATAGCCGATGCCCCTAGCAAGAAGGTAATAGTAATCGGAAGCACAGCGGCAGTAGACCGGGCAACGAAGATAATACGAGACTTGGACGTAGACAGCAAGATCGGCGACTTCCACATCTACAAGCTTCGTAACATCGACGCAACGGCAGCCTCAGAACAGGTAGCGAAAGTCTTGGCGTCAACGGCAACAATGTTAGGGGCAGATGCAGCGAAATTCCCAGCGACAGTAGTTCCAGACGTAGCGACGAACAGCTTGATATTTGCGGCAACACAGAGACAGTTCGACAGCCTGGTTCCAATTCTTGACGCAATCGACGTACAGCCAAAGCAGATATTGTTACGAGGCTTCATAGCAGAGATCAACGTGACTAACCTTGAGAACAACGGCATAGACTGGAACGTAGTAGGCGGAATGATGTTCGATGACCTTCTTATGGGCGGAAATTTCGCTCTTGGTGAGAGCACGGTACCCTCAACGTTCATGCAATGGTTCAACGACCTCTCCAAGAAGGAAGAGCTTCTCGACCGAAACGGCTCAACCTACACAGTAACGAACTATAACCCGATGGCCCTGATGTACGCGACCATCAACATGCTGAAGAAGTACAACGCGGTTAACGTTCTCTCAGTCCCGCGCTTAATGTGTACGGACAACAAGGAAAGCTCGTTCCAGGTCGGCCAGGTAATCCCCGTCCTGAAAGGCTCAACGTCAGACCTGAGCAATCCCTCAGCGGTGCAGACTAATGTTGACTACAAAGACACTGGCTTAACGCTGACAGTAACGCCGCATATACGTTCTGGAAATCTCGTAGCGATGGACATAAAGCAGACGACGGAGGATGTATTGACGGCACCCGGCGACCCAACTCCACGAACATCGAAGCGAGAGGTGAACACGTCAGTAGTAGTAGGCGACGGCGAGACGATAATCCTCGGAGGAATGATAAAGGAGACAGAGCGTTCACTGAGCAAGCGAGTACCCGGACTTTCCTACATTCCGTTAATCGGCGGACTGTTCAAGAATATCTCAAAGGAGAAGGAAAAGATAGATTTCGTGATATTCCTGACGCCTCAGATAATCGAGGACCCAACGGAGATGAGACGAGCGACGGTAACAGCCTCCGGATTTGCGTCAAGATACATAGATTCCGGAGACATGGGATTTTCGTCGTTAATGCCAGCGAATGCTCGCCGGGAGTTGCTTAGTGTAGACGTGAGCCCTATAGAGGCAGATGTAGACATAAGGTTCCGCGAGCTTTACCAGAAGAGCCTGCGGAGGAAGTAGTGATGGAAGAGCGAAAACTTCCGCCATTACCCGAAGCGAAGGAAGTATCGAGCCTTCTTCCCGACGGAATGGGGCTTGATATATTGCGACAAGCCAGGATAGTGCCACTTCGAATTGATGACGGAGTATTGATAGTAGGTGCAGTGAATTTCGATTCATGGCCAAAAGCGCAAATGCTGGGAGTAGCGTTAGGATTTCCAGTTGACCTTGAGATGAGGGACGAGAAGGAAATCAGCGACTTGCTCCGAACACTCTATGACCTCCGAAGTGTAGCGGCAGACGAGGCGGCGAAGAACATCGAGGGAATTGACGACATTGACGACCTTACCCGTGAAGACGTATTGAGCGACAGTGTTGATGTCCCAGTAATCCGCCTGGTTAACGGGCTGTTCGTAGATGCACTGAGACAGCGTGCGACAGATATTCACGTAGAGCCATACGAGGATGAGGTGCTGATACGCTTCAGGATAGACGGAGTATTGCAGGACAGGTTGAGATTACCCCGCTCAAACCAAGCGCCATTGACGAGCCGCATAAAAGTAATGAGCCGAATGGACATAGCCGAACACATGGCACCCCAAGACGGGCGAATAGGAATCACAGTTGGCGACAGAGCAGTAGACGTTCGAGTGGGATTAGTGCCAACGCAGTACGGAGAGAGAATAGCGATGAGATTGCTGGACAAGGGGCATGGGTTGCTGACGCTTGAGGACTTGGGGATGGAGGAACGAGAGCGGGGGATAATGAACGAGCTGATCCACCACCCTCACGGAATGATACTCTTTACCGGCCCTACAGGTTCAGGAAAATCGACGAGCCTCTACGCAATCTTGCAAGCCCTGGCAAGCCCCCAAGTCAACATAATCACGGTAGAAGACCCAGTAGAGTACGCATTACCCGGAGTCTCACAAATCCAAGTGAACGAGAAAGCCGGAGTAACCTTCGCCTCAGCATTGCGCTCAATCTTGCGGCAAGATCCTGACATCGTAATGATAGGAGAAATGCGAGACTTCGAGACTGCTCACATCGGAGTACAGGCCTCATTGACGGGACACTTGGTGCTTTCAACCCTCCACACGAACGACAGCATAAGCGCAATAATCCGTCTTGTAGACATGGGGATAGAGCCGTACTTAGCGGCATCATGTATGATTGGGACGGTAGCGCAGAGATTAGCCCGAAGATTATGCCCACATTGCCGACGTGAGATTACTCCTCCGGCCATGATGGCGAGGCAGGGATTGACGCGTGCATTCGAGCCAGTGGGTTGCACGCATTGCCATAATACAGGTTATCGCGGACGAGTTGGACTGTACGAGCAGTTTGTGATAAATGAGGCGATACAGGAGGCATTTGTAGCAGGAGCAGCGGCCTCAAAACTCCGTGAGATTGCAAGAGAGAGTGGCTTCAAGACGCTGTGGGAAATCGGAATGTCGGCGGTACAGTCAGGTTTGACATCACCCGATGAACTTGCGCGTGTTGCCGGTGAAGACTAATTTATCACGAGAAGGAGGCGGATATTATACGATGATAGACGAGAGAACGCTTGAGGAATTTGTTGCAAAGCAGAGCATAACGGAACTCATAAACAGCTATCTTATGTGCATTGAGGAAAAAAATTTCAATGTCCGTGATTTAGGCTGTTTCTTTGCGGAAAAGGTCAGCATGAAATTTCCCTTTTCAAAACATGTCAGAACCTGTCTTCACAATTAACATAACCTCTGTAACAGAGTATTTATATGTGATA